>DASSUE010000255.1:0-27910 GCA_035707305.1 Gemmatimonadales bacterium | reverse complement strand
TCCATTTGGCCGGCTCCCAATAGGCCACCCGCGGGTCGTTGAGGCCCGCCGTCACCAGCATGTGCGGATACGCCTTGGCTTCGATGTTGTCGTACGGCGAATACGACTTGATGTACGCGTAGGCGTCGGGATCGCTCGGATCGCCCCACTCCTCGTACTCGATCACAGTGAGCGGGAGCGACGGGTCCAGCATCGTGTTGACCACGTCGAGGAATGGCACCTCCGCCACCACGGTGCGGAAGAGATCGGGCCGCAGGTTGGTGACCGCGCCCATCAGGAGGCCGCCGGCGCTACCGCCGTTGATCGCCAGCCGGTCGTCGCTGGTGAAGCCGGTAGCGATCAGATACTCCGCGGCTGCGATGAAATCGGTAAAGCTGTTCCGCTTGGCGAACAGCTTGCCGTCGTCGTACCACCGGCGGCCGAGCTCCTCGCCCCCGCGCACATGGGCGAGGGCCACCACAAAGCCGCGGTCCAGCAGGCTGAGGGCGTGGGAGGAGAACGACGGATCCAGGCTCACGCCGTACGCCCCATATCCCACGAGGAGTGCCGGCCGGCCGCCGTCTCGGATCAACGGGGTCCGGTAGACCAGCGACACTGGAATGGCGGTGCCGTCCGGCGCCGTCGCGTATACCCGTTCGCTGCGATACTGGGACGCGTCGTACCCGTGCACTTCAGTGCGCTTGCGCTCGGTCCAGGTCCGGCCGGCCATGTCGTAGTCGACCACCGTGGCGGGGGTGACGAGCGAGGTGTACACGAATCGAAGGGTCGCAGTGTCGAAGGCCGGATTGTCCGACCGATGCACCGCGTAAACCGGCTCCGGAAAGCGTACCTGGTGGCTGCTGCCGCTGGCCAGATCCATGATCCGGATCTGTCGAAGACCGTTCTCGCGCTCGTACACCACCAGGTGGTCATGGAACGCGTCCAGCCCATCGACGCGTACCGCCGGCCGGTGTGGCAGCAGCTCCCGCCAGTGCTCGGGACGCGGATCGGCGATCGATGCCTCGAGCACCCGGAAGTTCTCGGCGGCGTGATTGGTCGCGATGACGAAACGGTCGCCGTGATGCGTTACCGAGTACTCCACCCCGCTCCATCGAGGAGCCAGCACCTGGAACTCCGACTCGGGCTGGTCGGCCCGGACGTAGCGGATCTCGGTGGTGGTGTGGCTGGCAAGCTCGAGCAGGACGAACGCGCGGCTGCGAGTGCGCGCGACCTCGACGAAGAACGACTCGTCCGTTTCCACGTGGACCACTGCGTCGGTCCCGACCGCCGAACCTAGGCGGTGGCGATGGGCGGTACACGGGCGCCGCGCCGCATCGAGGGTGACGTAGAAGAGCGTCCGGCTGTCGGACGCCCAGGCAACGCTCCGGGAGGTGTTAGGAATCCGCTCGCTGAGCAGCAACCCGGTCCTAAGGTCTTTGATACGGAGCTCGAACTGCTCGGACCCGGTCAGGTCCACCGAATATGCGAGGTACCGGTGATCGGGGCTGATCTCGCGCGCGCCGAGCCGGCAGTAGGCGCTGCCGGGGGCAACCTGGTTCAGATCGAGCAGCACTTCCTCGAGAGCCCCGGGTTCGTCTCGGCGGCGACAGAAAATCCCGTACTGACACCCGGCCTCGGTCCGGCGATAGTAGAGCCAGCCATCAATGCGCTCAGGCACGGAGAGATCCGTCTCCCGGATCCGGGCCACCAGCTCGCGGTAGATGGTCTGTTGCAGCGCATCGGTGTGCCGCATCGACGCTCCCGTCCAGGCGTTTTCCGCCTCGAGGTAGGCGATGACCTCGGGATTCTCACGATGTCGCAGCCAGTGGAACTCATCGAGCCGGATATCGTTGTGGCGTTCGTCGAAGTGGGGAATCGGTCGTGCGACCGGCGGTGCAGCGACCGGCGCTTGGACGCTGACCGAATCCGCCGGCAGCGCAGCGCCGGCAGGCGGGGGATAACGAAGCGAGGGATCCTGGCGCATTGGTCGAAATTTTGTGATAGCTTGGCGGAATTACCCGACCCGGCCGTGGCAAGTCAAGTGTGCCTTAACCTATTGCATAACATCAAGTTGGATGACAGGGTAAGAGTGGCCGACGAAGCCATTTTGCGTGCCACTCCTAACCCCATCGACCGTAGGGTCTTGCCGAAGACGGGGTAGACGCCAGGCCACCGCGATGGTCTCGGTTCGCACAGTAGTAGTGCGAAATACGCCTATGATGGGTGTCGAGTGTCACCGCAGTTTGTGATGTAAAGCCCTACCCTCGCCGCACGGTCAGACGATCACCACACAGGCGAGGTGGGTATGAGGAGGGATTTGAGGGGCTGGCGGACAGGCGCGGCGATCGCGTGCCTCTCGATTGGGGCGGCGGGATGCGACCGCCCGGAGACCGGGGCGGTTACATCCCGGACCGAGTCGGGTGCGGCCAAGGCACCGAGTGCGGAGTCGATGGAGCGGGCCGATCGTTCGCTGGTGCGAGTCATCAACGCCATCCCGGGCAGCAAGGCGATCGACATCTACGCGGGTGACAGCGCCGCGTTCCCCAAGGTGGCGTACAAGACGGTGACGCCATTCCATCAGATGGAGCGGAACGCATCGAAGTTCGAGATCAAGGCCGGACCGGACGGGAAGCCGATCGCGGAGAATCGCGAGGCGCTGGTGGATGGCGGGCACTACACCATCATCGCGATGCCCGACGAGGGTGGGCCGGACAAGCGCAACCTGCGGGTGCTCAACGACGACTTCGCGCCCGTTCCCGGCGATAAGGCGCGCCTCCGGCTGGTGAACGCGATTCCGGGCGAAGACGATCTGACGCTCAAGCTGCGCGGGTTCGACGACGAGCTGTTCAGCGACGTGGCGTTCAAGCGGGAGGCGGGCTGGAAGGACGTGGATCCATTCGTCGGGACGCTAGTGCTGTTGAACGGTGATGGGAAGACCATCGCGACGCTGCCCGAGATGAAAGTGATGGGTGGGAAGAGCTATACCCTCATAGCGGCGGGACGGCGAAACAAAGCGGATGTCATCAAGGTGGAAGACGACGTGAAGCCGGCGGTCGAGTAGGCACGCGATCGAGTGCACATCCCGGCGGGTGCCCCGGACACCGGGGCACCCGCTGATCTTTCCGAGACCTCGCTGTAGCTTCCATCTGTTCGTTGCCAAGCCGCGACACTCGCCCACCGTCTCACCGCCCTCCACCGGAACGCGCGGAGCGGTGCGTGGGCTCAGGTGCTGACGCGCCAGTCGAGTACCGGCATCCTCCAGCGAAGTGCCGACCCGGCATGACGATTGCAACCGGCCGCTCATTCGTATCCCATACCTTTGCGGGCAGCGTCCATGACCGCGTCAAGCACAGCGCCTGACACGTCCAAGCAGCTTGCGGCAGTGTTCTCTGAGACGCGTACCCGGGGCGCGGACGTGTGGCTCGGTACTCTCTTCCTGGTGTCAGGCTTCGCCGCGATCCTGTATCAACTCGTCTGGCAGCGGATGCTCTATGCACTCGTGGGCATCAACGTCGAAGTCGTAACGCTGATCGTGACGTTGTTCATCGGCGGGCTCGGCCTCGGAAGCTTGCTGGGTGGTGCATTGTCGCGCGGTGGCCAGCGGCGGCTGGTGAGGACCTTTGCCGCGATCGAGCTCGCCATTGGACTCTTTGGGGCTGCGTCGCCACGTCTGTTCCATCTCGTGGGCAGTCTCGCTGCCAACCTCAGTCCGGCTGCGATCGCCGTAGCGATAGCCGTCCTCGTCCTGCCTCCCACGATGGCGATGGGTGCGACGCTGCCGATCCTGACCGCCCATTCCGTGAGGCGGCATCCGAACGTCGGCGCGGCCGTCGGAACGCTCTACTGCGTGAATACGCTCGGCTCCGCTTTTGCGGCCTTCGCGGTTGGATTCTTGTTGATGCGCGCTCTCGGGCAGAGCGGGGTGCTCCACCTCGCCGTTGCCTGCAATCTCGTGGTCTCGACTACCGCGTTGCTCGCTCTTCGACGGGTCGCCGGCTGATGAGCTTATCGATTGCGATGCTCATCGCCGGCGCCAGCGGTTTCATCGCGCTGTCCTATGAGATTCTCTGGTATCGAACGTTCTCGCTGGCCACCGGCGGCACCGCTCCGATCTTCGCGTTTGTGCTGGGCGCCTATCTCTACGGGCTGGCCTCGGGCAGCTACGTCGCTCGACTGATCAGCCGAGCAACCGGCAGGCGAAGCCGGCGGCTGATCGTGTCGACGGCGGTCTTCATTGTGGGCGCGAACGTGGTTGGCTACCTCGTGCTGCCGGTCGGAGCGCTTGGCTGCACGGCCGGCAAATGCATCATTGGTCTCCCGGCCGTGGCGGTCGCCGCCGCGCTGCTGGGGGCGGTGTTGCCGCTGGTGAGCCACGCGGCGATCGCACCGGACCGGATGGCCGGTGTGAAGCTGTCACGGATCTACGCGGCGAACATCCTGGGTTCCGTGGGCGGCACCCTCGCGACCGGATACGTGCTGCTGGACCACCTGTCCACCCAAAGCATCGCCGTCGTTCTGCTGCTTGCAGGGGTGCTCGTGGCGGGTCTGCCACTACTCACGCGCGAGCCGCCCGCCAGGCTCGCGGCATCGTGGATGGTTGTCGCATGCCTCGGTGCCGCGGCCATCGTATATGTCACGCAGCCGTTGCTGGCGACGTTGCACGAACGGCTCATCTTCCGCAGCAATTACCGTCCGGGCGTCCGGTTCGCCCGGACGCTGGAGAATCGGGCCGGAGTCATCAACATCACGTCGGAGGGCCGGGTCTTCGGGGGCGGTGTGTACGACGGGTACGCTCGAGTCGACCTGATGGAAGATCCGAATATCCTTGCACGTATCGTGGCGGTGCCTGCCTTTCACCAACCACCGCGACGCGTCTTGATGATCGGGCTGTCCATGGGTGCGTGGGCGCAGGTCGTGGCCAACATGCCCAGCGTCGAGTCGCTGACGATCGTTGAGATCAATCCGGGCTATCTGCGACTGATTCCCGAGTACCCGGACGTCGCGTCGCTGCTCTCGAACCCGAAGGTCAGCATCGTGATCGATGACGGTCGGCGCTGGCTGGTACGAAATCCGCACGAGCGATTCGACTTGATCGTCGCCAACGTGACGTTTCACTGGCGTGAACACGCGACCAATCTGCTCTCGCTGGAATTCATGCAGCTCGTCCGATCGCATCTCGAGCCCGGTGGGGCGTATTTCTACAACGCGACCTTCTCGCCGGAGGCGTTCAAGACGGGACTCGTGGCGTTCCCGTACGGCCTTCGGGTGGTCGGATTTCTCGCGGTCAGCGATCGTCCGCTGGTGTTCAAGCCCGAGATCTTCGCCTCCACCCTGACCAGTACACGCGTGAACGACCGCCCGCTGCTGGACCCGCGCGTGCCGCAGCAGAGGAGACGGATGGAGGAGCTCACCGCGCAGCTGGCCGCGCGTGGCAGTGCCGGGTCACCGCCCATATTCGAGGATGGCGCCGATCTGCTGCAGCGCCTCGGCGACGTCCGCGCCGTGACGGACGACAACATGGCCGTCGAGTGGTCCGTCCTCTCGGGATACACGGAGCAGCCGTGAGAGCGACCCCGAGCCGTCGGTGGATCAGCAGGGGGACGGCATGCTGAGCCCTCCCGTGGATGACGCCGGACTAATATCACCGATTGCGCCCGACACGCGGCCGTCGCATGATGGCGTTGAATCCGTGGCCGGGCGGGTCGCTGGTCGGCGGCAGCGAGTGAAGCTGGCTGCGGCCGGCTTCGGTTCTTTTCTCGCGACATTGGCCTGGTTCGGCATTCGCGAGGTGGCGCTGCCGTATGATGACCGCTATCGGGCCACGCTGTTTCTCATGTGGCCGCGTGAGGATCTCGGCGGCATCGCAGTCCAGTTCGTCTTGCTCAGCCTCGACCTCTTGTGTCCCGTCGTCGCGATGGCGCTCTTGGCTGGCGCTCTCCTTCCGTCCTCGGCGCTCCAGCGTCCGCCGGCCATCCTGCGTGGTGCCTACCGCTACGCGCTCGTCCTTCCTGTGCTCGCGCTGATCACCACGTCGCTGGCGCGATTCGTCTCAAACGGCATCTACGCCCTGGCTGGTCACGTCACGTGGGACTCTACGGCGATCCTGGCTCGCCTCGAGGCGCCGCTGCTCCGCGCCTTTCAGGAGGCGGCATTCGACCACGGCGCCGTCCATGCTGCCGCCGCCATATACGCGGGCGGATGGATGCTGGCCCTTTTGGCCGTGCCGCCGCTCTTCATGTTCTTCGGCCGGCACGCCGGGGTGGCGCGGCTCGCGGTGGGGTGGGTGCTCACGGCAGTCCTCGCGGTTCCGATGTTTCTCCTGCTCCCGGTGTTCGAGCCGTGGACGCTGAATCCAGTCTATGGCTACGCCGGGCCCAGTCCCGCTGAGCTCCGATTCCTGGCGATCGGGGCTCCGCATGCTGCGATGAGCTACATCCTCGAGCATCATCGGTGGGCCGCCGGCGCCTGCCTGCCGAGCCTGCATGTGGCGATGCCGGTCGTTGTGGGCGCGATCTGCTTTCAACAGCGGCTCCGCTGGCTCGGTTGGATGGTCGTCGGATTGGCCGCGGCGGTCAGCGTCAGCGTGGTCTACCTCGGGAGACATTGGATGGTCGATGTTGCGGTCGGCATCGGGTTTGGGCTGGCCGTTGCTCGGTTGACCGCGCGGCTACGGCCGGAACGGTTCCTCCTGCTGCCCGACCTCGAGCGGAGCCGCTGATGGCAGACTTCGTGCACCGCGGAATTCCGCTCGGCCTAACCGTGGCAACGCTGCTCGCATGCCAGGCGGCGCCGCCCGCGGAACAGCCCAAGCTGCTGCTCCCGGAGCACAAGGCTAGTTTGACCGGGCAAGCGCTCGTCGACGCGCTGAAGCAGGGCGGTTACATCCTCTACTTTCGTCACTTCCATACCGATCACACCAAGTGGCACGACGATCCGATCAAGCCCAGGCACGCGCAGATGACGGTGCGCGATTTCCTCCAGTCGTGTGATCAGCAGCGGCCGCTGACCGAGTTCGGGCGCCGTCGGGCACGGGACGTGGGACGATTCCTCAAGAAGCACGCAATTCCCATCGGCAAGGTCTTGTCGAGCCCCTATTGCCGCGCGGTCGAGAGCGCCACTTTGCTCGCCGGACACGCGCCGGACGACACGCCCTACGCCCTGGTGCATCGGGGGGGCGACCTGACATACGAGATGATGGCCAAGAATGTGCGGCCGCTCCTCGGCGCGGTCCCGGACTCCGGCACGAACACGCTGCTCGTCGGCCATCGGCCGCAGATGGATGACATCCGGTTCATCGAAGAGGGAGAGTGCTACGTCCTCAAGCCTCTCGGGGACGGCAAGTTCGATCTGGTTGGCACGATCTACGACTCGGACTGGTACGAGGCGGAGTTTGACCCCGCCTACCTCGGACTACGAGGTCAGCAGCCAGGAGGCGACGAAGTCCCCCGCGGAGTGACAAAGTGAGATCAAAGGCGCTTCGCTCCTTTGCCGACGCCGCCACGGCGTCCGCCACGGTCCATTGGATCCTTCGGGCGAGTGTGTGGGCGTGCTTCGTTGGACACGGCATGTTCGGGATCCGTCAAAAGCAGGAATGGGTCGTATTCTTCGAGCCTTTCGGGATCGGGCCTGCGATTGCAACGGCTTTGATGCCGCTCATCGGTTTGGTGGACATCACGGTCGGATATCTCGCGCTGCTGCGGCCGACCCGTGCTGTCTTCATGTATGCCGCCCTGTGGGGCACCTTCACGGGGCTCCTTCGACCTTTGGTGGGTCTCAGCGTGCTCGAGACGTTCGAACGGGCCGGGAACGTCGGACCGTCGTTGGCCCTGCTGCTGGGAACCGGCACCGCTGCCATCCTGTCACAACCGGTGATCTACAATCTTGCGGACCCCGCTCGGCAGCGGCGAATCACGTGGTTGCTGTCGGCAACCACGTTTCTCTTGTTGCTCGGGCATGGGGGATTGGCCGCGCTTGGAAAGCCCCAACTGCTACAGCACTGGAGCGCGCTCGGCGTCGTGCAGCCGGATGCGGCTGGGCTCGCGTTCGTGCGCGCGATAGGTTACGGCGAGATGGCCGCCGCCGGTCTTGTGCTTCTGTGGCCCAGCAGGCCCCTCTGCCTCGCTATCGTCGGGTGGAAGCTCTTCACCGAATCGCTGTTCGTCGTCGCCGGTGCTCCCATATGGGAGGTGGTCGAGCGGTGCGGGAGCTACGGAGCACCACTCGCGCTGTTCGTCGTGCTTGCGTACCGGGCCTCGGACTCCGTAACACGAAACGAGTTCGTCCCCGTGACGTCGCCGGAACGATCGCCGGCGTAGGATCAGGTGGATCCCGACGCACCGACGACGCCAGCCTCCCGCCACGAGACGACCTGATCCATGCCCCGGTAATGAGGCCCGTCGGAAGCGCGCACCGCTCACTGGCTGGGAAGGGTGACTGGCCGCTGGGGGAATCCGCTCCCCCGACATCGCGGGAAGCCGTCCTCCTGCTCGCGGCACTCGCCATCGGCACCCTCGTCCGGGTCGGCCTATACCTTCGCGGTTCATCCCTCTGGATCGACGAGGCCCGGCTTGCGCTGAACGTCGGCGCGCGATCGTATCGCGAGCTGCTGGCTCCGCTCGACTACGATCAGGTCGCGCCCCCGCTGTTTCTCTGGGCCCTGAAGGCCGCGACGCAAGTGGCCGGCATGAACGAGTACGCGCTGCGTGCGATTCCGCTGGCCGCTGCGATCGCGGTTCCGTTCCTGCTCGTCCCTGTGTCCGTCTCGCTGGGCGGATGGCGCGTCGCATCGTTCGCGGCGGTGCTGGCCGCTCTCTCGCCCGGGCTGGTCGCCCATGCCGCCGAAGCGAAGCCGTACGCGGTCGATGCCTTCGTCTGCCTCGGGTTGATCGCGCTGCACCTCGCCAACCGCCGACGCGGCGGCAGTGGCCTCGGCGCCTGGGTCATCGCGGCTGGCGCAGTGGCCGTTTGGTTGTCCGCGCCGGCCGTATTCGTTCTCGCCGCGATCGGCTCGGCCGGTTTCATCGGTGCAACTGCCGTGGAGAGACGGGGCGCGCTGGCCGCGTTTGCGGCGTGGGCGATCTCATTCGGCAGCGCATATCTCGCCAGCTACGGCGCGAGCTCGAGCAACGCCTACCTGCGCGAGGTCTGGAGTGGTGGCTTCCTGACGCCTTTTGAGCCGGGGGGTGTCATGCGCGCCGCCCACACTGCGAGAGACGTGCTATGTGAAAGCTTCGCGATCGGGGTCATCGATGTGTCGAACCACTCCGGCGCGGCCGTCGGGTTCAACGTCGTGGCCGTCGTGCTCGCGATCCTGCTTGCGGTCGGCGTACGCGCCATGATGCGGGAGGCGGGCTCGACCGGCGTGAGGCTCGCCTGCGGACCCTGGATGTTCGTTGTCGCGGCCTCGCTCGCGGCCCTCTACCCGCTGGCGCCCAGGCTCACCACGTTTGGTGTTCCCTTGTTGATCGTTCTGCTGGCGCTGGCGCTGGTCAGCCTCGAACGTCTGCCGGTGCCGCTTCGGGTGACAGGCGTCGGCGCGTTCGGCGTGATCTTCGTGGCTGGTGCGCTCTGGTGCATCGACCAGGTCGCGGCCAGAGGTGAGCACGTGCGGCCCGCGGTGCAATTCTTTCAGCGCGAGTCGCTGCCGGGCGAGTCGGTGTACGTCCTTGCACGCGCGGTCCCGGCATGGACGTTCTATACGACCGACTGGACCAATCCAGACACCACCCGACTCGCCAGAATGGCGCAGGCGGGGAGTGCGGGCGGCCCCGCCTTCGAGAACGCAGCATCCCGCGGCCGCCCGCTCCGCCGGCCCGTGGAAGGCCTGCGTTTCTCCCACGACGCGCGGGTAGAACTCATTGGCGCGTTTCACGGTGATCAATGGCGTCCGGGTGACCTCGGCCCGGCCGGCACCGACCCGAACTGGGCAGCCGCGGAAGCTCTCCGGGTACGGAAGGAGGGGCGGCCGCACGTTTGGGTGCTGCTCGTCCGGGCCCGCGGGGTGGAGAGGCAACTACAGGCGGCTCTCAGCGCGCTCGGAGCTCGGCCGGGCACCGTGTTCGAGGCCGAGGATGTAATTCTCGTTCGCTATGCGTTCGCGGATGCGGCCGCCACGTCCACGGCGTCGCCGTGACGGGGCATGAGCCGACAGTCGACGCGCCGGTCCGACACCCTCTGGGGCGCTGCTCTGGCAGCCGCGGCCTGCTCGGTGCTGCTGCTGGGACGATACGCGGGCGCCGGCGGCGGCTCGGACTTCGATCAGCTCTACGTCGCATCGCGAGCTCTCGTGTCGGGAGGCGATCCCTTCCGCGCCGTCAGCACAGCCTTCCCGTTTGCCCTGTACTACCCGCTGCCGGCGGTGATCGCCGTGCTCCCCTTCGCCTGGCTGCCGATCGGTGCGGCTCGGCTCCTCTGGTCTGCCGCCGTCGGCGCCGGGTTCGGGCTCGCGGCGAGCCGCCGCCCGAGTTTGCTACCTGCCGCGCTCAGCGCGTGTTTCCTCCAGGCAGTGCTGTACGGCCAATGGTCGCCGCTCGTCACCGCTGGGGCGGTGGTCCCCCTGCTAGGCGCATCCTGGGTCGCGAAGCCGTCGATCGGCTTGGCATTGGCGGCCGGGTATATGCGGCGCACCGCACTCGCGAGCGCACTGCTGCTGCTGCTCGCGAGTCTGCTGGTCATGCCAACCTGGCCGAGCGCCTGGCTCGACGCCATCAGAGGGGGCCCTCACCGCCCGCCGTTGCTCCGGCCGGGCGGGGTGCTGCTGCTTGTGAGCCTGTTGCGTTGGCGAGCTCCGGAGGGCCGGCTGCTTGCCGCGCTGGCTCTCGTACCCCAGTCGACGGCTGTCTACGAAGCACTTCCTCTGTTTCTAGTCGCGCGCACCCGCTGGGAGGGGTACCTGCTGGCCGCCGGCAGCTACGTCGCGGCGTACGCAGGAGCGCTGCTGGTTCCGGCACCGTCGCTGGACACCTTTCAGGCCGACATGAGTGCGCGCTGGCCGGCCTTGCTGATCGGCATGTACCTGCCGGCGCTGGGGCTGGTTCTCACACGTGCGCGTCGCGATCCGGCCGACGCGCGCATACCCGAAGCGGCCTGAGCCGGGGCCACGCATGCACGCATCGTCCCACGCCGATCGTCCGCTAGAGCGAAGGGGCCGAGGCCGCTGGCCCGCGCTGGACGGCTTGCGAGCAGTCGCCATCGGCCTGGTGATCGCCGGGCACATCGCCCACGACATCTGGATTGCTGCCATCGGGGTCGAGCTCTTCTTCGTCCTGAGCGGCTTTTTGATCACCAGACTCCTGGTCGATGAGTATGCGCAGAACGGCCGCATCGCCGTGGGGGTGTTCTGGGTTCGCCGGGCCCTCCGGATCTTCCCGGCCTTCTATGTGGCCTTGTTCGTTGGAGCGTTGCTGCTCCGAGGCTCGCCCGACATGCCCCCTCAGGACACCTGGATTGCCTCGGCGACGTACCTGTCGGACTACCATTTCGCGCTGCATCCCCAACCGAGTGCGCTGTCGCACACCTGGAGCCTCGCCGTCGAAGAGCAGTTCTACCTGCTGTGGCCACTCGCGCTCGCGCTGCTTCTGAAGGGCGGGCATTCCCGCGCGATGATGGCGCTCGCGCTCCTCGCGGCCGGCATCACGTTATGGCGGGTGTGGCTGCAGGAAGTGATCGGCGCTTCCCAGGGGTATCTCTACTTCGCATTCGATACCAGAGCGGACTTTCTCGCTGCCGGCGCGATGTTGGGGTTGGCATGGGACACAGGGTGGTTTCAGGATCGGCGTGCTCGGATCGCGCCCCGCGCCTGGTCGCCCCTCCTGACGGGAGCAGGACTGATCGTCGTCGGCGGCATCGCCGACCCGGCGCTCGGTCACGCGGTCAGCTTCCCGGTGAAAGTCGCGCTGACGGCGCTCTTCCTGGCTCAACTGCTCGTGCTGGGTGGGCGGGGCGTGTGGACCATCCTCGACACGTCCACGATGCGATGGCTCGGGGCACTGTCCTACTCCCTCTACTTGTATCACCTGCTTGCGTGGCCGTACGCGGCGACGATTCGCGGCACCGTCGGGCGCATCGTCTTTTGGCTTGTCACCGCACTGGCCGCCGCGGCCGCGTCGTACTACGCGGTGGAGCGGCCGATGCTACGCATCAGAGATCGGGTCTTCCCAACCCGGTCCGCGGGTGCAGGTCCGGCGGCAACCGCAGGGGCCGGATTTGATTCGCAGGCAGTGATGACTCGCGCGAGCCTGCATGCATAGCGCGACGCCGACACCGACCCCATCAGCCGATCTCACGCGCGCCTGTCTCGTTGCGGGCGCCGCATCGGCGGTGCTGATGGCAGGCGTGACGATGTATTGCCGACGGTGGGGCTGGCAGATCACTGATTTCGATCAGCTCTGGGTCGCCGGACGGGCGCTGGTCGCGCGGCAGGATCCGTATACCGCATGGCACGCGGCCGGGTTGGCGTATCCGCTCTACTATCCGCTGCACGCGGTTGTCCTCACACTTCCGCTCGCCCTGGTGCCACTGGAGCTTGCCCGGACCTTGTTGTCGGCGGTGACGGGGTTCGTCGCGGGTTACGGACTTCGCCGGCTCGGATGGTGGTCGCATCTCGCGATCCTCTCGCCTGCCTGGTGGGGCGCTGCCTTGCAGGGGCAGACCGCTCCGGCACTCGCCGGGGCTGCGATGGTCCCGAGTCTTGGATTCGTGCTCGCAGTCAAGCCGACGGTAGGCCTGGCCCTTTGGTTGAGTCGCCCGAACCGCCAGGCCGTCGTGGGCGTGCTGGTGTTGACGTTGCTTTGTTTTCTGATCTGGCCTCCATGGTTCGGAGCATGGTGGAGCACCATTCAGGACGCACGCCACATCCGGGCGCCCATTACGCGGCCGGGCGGGATCCTTCTGCTGTTGGCGCTGCTGCGCTGGCGGACGCCGGAAGGGCGTTTGCTGGCTGCCTGGGCTCTGATTCCCCGGACGGAGTCCCTGTACGACATGCTGCCGCTGTTCCTGGTCGCGAACTCGGCGGCGAGTGCCGGGCTGCTGGTCCTCTGCACACTGCTTGCGCTGGTGGGACTGGCCTTCATGCCGGCGCCCGTGGTAGACCTCGCCGTCCGAACCACGGTCAACTGGCCGGTGACGTTCGGTTTGATCTACTTGCCCACGTTGCTGGTGGTGCTCAGTCCGTTGATCGAAATAGAATTTCGCCGCCTGCGACCAGTTCATCTGGTGCGCCGCGAGGGTGAGCCGTGACCGCATCCGGCCACGACGGCGGTCCGAGCGGAAGGCAATGTCTCCTGATGGGCGTCGCGTCCGCTCTGGTCATGGGCGGGATCGCTGCCTGGAGCCGCTCGGGCGGATGGTTCGTCAGCGACTTCGACCAGCTCTGGATCGCGGGCCGGTCGCTGCTGGCGCGGGAGGACCCGTACGCCGGCGTGCTCGCATCCGGCAACCAGTACCCCCTCTATTACCCGCTGCCGGGTGTTCTCGTCACCCTCCCGTTGGCGCTCCTTCCCCTCGGGCTGGCGCGTACCGTGCTCGCCGTGTGCACCGCATTCGTGGCCGGCTATGGCCTGCGCCGGCTGGGACGCTGGGCCTGGCTCGCCTTGCTCGCCCCGGTCTGGTGGGCCGCGGCGATCCAGGGGCAGATCGCTCCAGCGCTCGCAGGTGCGGCGCTGGTGCCGACGCTCGGCTTTGTGCTCGCCGCAAAACCCACGATCGGTCTCGCGCTTTGGATCAGCCGCCCCAGCCTGAGGGCCGCGGTCAGCGTCGCTGCGATCCTCGTGATCTCGGTGGTGGTGTGGCCGGAATGGCCGCTGGCGTGGCTGCGGACGATTCAGGACGCTCCGCACATCCGGGCGCCGGTCCAGCGGCCCGGCGGTGTGCTGTTGCTGCTGGCCCTGCTCCGGTGGCGCAGTCCCGAGGGCAGGCTCCTGGCGGCATGGGCGATCATCCCACGCACCGAGTCCCTCTACGACATGCTGCCGCTGTTTCTTCTGGCCGATTCGGCCGCGAGCATGGGATTGCTCGTGGTGGGAACGATCCTGGCGCTGCTCGGGCTCTCGCTGATGCCGCCGCCCTCACCCGATCTCGCAGTGCGATTGACCGCGAATTGGCCGGTGCTGTTCGGCTGCGTCTACCTTCCCGCGCTGCTCATAGTGCTCCGGCCGGTGATCGAGCCGCGGCTGCCGCGCCTCCGCGCCCGCGCGGCCGAACCCGTTGCGTGATTCAGCCGGCTGACTGGCCGTCCTTGACGCCGTCGCGGCAGGCCTGGGTGTAGACCGGGTCGAGATTCGCGCAGAGCCGATCGAGCTCCGTCGGTGTCGCGAGACTCGCGAGCACCCGGCCGGCGCTCCAATAGCAGGTGGCCTGCCAGGTCGACGGTGTGGCGGCGCAGAATCGCATCGCGCGATCGCCCGACCAGTCCATCCCCGCCCGCGCCGACGCCGCGCCGCCGGCGCAAGCCTGGGCGAGCGGGGCCCGGCCGAGACCGCATTGCTCGATCACCCACGCGTCGTCCCGCTGAAACAGGCCGGTGATCTGGAGACCGATGCTCTTGTAACAGCGAATCGCCAGCGCTTCCGGGGCCGTGTCGCAGACCGCAAACGCCGCTGGGGTGTCGAAGTTGGTCCGCTGCAGGATGACGTAGCCCTGGTACGCCCAGCATGCGGTGGCGTGGGGGTCGGCGAAGGCATCGCACGGACTGAAGGGGTTGGCCGGATCGATGGCGAGGCGATGCTCCGCGTGGCCCGCGCCGGCATGCATCCCGTGGCTGTGCGACTCGTGTCCCGCGCGGCGAGAGTCGTTGCCCTGCGCCGCGATGACCGCCTCCATGAACGCGCCGGAGTGACACCAGTGGCGTCGAGCCGGGGTTGAGAGCTGGTCGCAGTACCTCAGGGTTCGCTGCAGGTCGAGCGAGAGGGCGCCGAGCACCCCATGGCCCAGCCCGTGCACGCACTCCGATACGGCGCCAGGTCGCTGGTCGGTTCCGGCGCTGGCGCACATCCGCTCCTGCTTCGGCATGCTCACTTCGCCGCTCGCGTTCACGAACGCTTCTACCACACCGTGGTAACACCCTGAAGCGAACGCCGGGCGGCACTCGCGGATCACTCCTTCGTCCTCACCCGTCATGAACGCGCGGCGGCCAAGGTCGTGGGACAGCTGGTGAGCGTCCCGCAGAAATGAGCTGTCGCTGGCCGCCGCGGCTTCGAGCGAGTCCAGGGCAGCGCGCAGGCCCGCGCGCTCGAGCGTGCTGCGAATCGCGAGCACGCGCGGGGTGGCCTCGCTCGCCGACGAATCGCCCGACGTCAGCACCGAGCCACCGAACACGGCTGCGGTCGCCGCAATCCCCGCGGCGAGGACGGCCAGGATCTGGCGTACCCGTTGCGCGCGGCGGGAAGCTGGGGTGGCCTGTCCGGGAGGTATCATGCGATTCGGTGAAGACTGGCGCATCGGCCCGGCCGATGCGCGCGGCATGCTGATTGCACAGCGCAATATATTGCTTCGAAATCCCCTACACTCGCCAACACTTCACTACCGGCCCGGCTCGCGTGAGCGCTGCCACGCAGGCACAATCGACGGTGGCTGCCGCGCTCGCCCCGAGCCGCTCGCCGGGAGGTCCTTCCCGCCGTAGCATGCATAGGGCCGCGATCGCGCTGGCGGCCGGAGTGCTCGCGGGCCTCTACGTCCTTCGAGTCTACGGCACGGCACCGCTCGTCGTAAGTGACTTCGACGCCATCTGGGCCGCGGGTCGCGCCCTCAGCGCGGGCCAGGATCCGTACGCCGCGATCCGTACACCGCCCTGGCCGTGGCAGTTGCAGTACCCGCTCCCCGCGGTCCTGGTCGCGCTCCCCTTCAGCTACCTGCCCGTCGCCTTTGCCCGCGCCGCGTTCGTCGGGCTCTCGACCGCGCTCCTCGCCTGGACGCTCACCTCCCGGGCCTGGTGGCCGCTCTGGATGCTGGCCGGCGGGCAGATGTTCGCGGCCGTGGGATCGGTGCAGTGGACCCCGCTGTTCGCCGCGGGGATCTTGCTGCCGGCGATTCGTTTCCTGTGGGCCGCCAAGCCGACCACCGGCGCGGTGCTCTTCGCCGCGTACCCTAACCGCCGTACGATCGTGGGCGCGGTGGTCCTGTACGCCGCCGCATTTCTGGTGTGGCCCAGCTGGACTGACGGGTGGCTCGAAGCGGCGCGGACCGCTCCGCATCGCCCGGGCATTCTCCGGTTCGGCGGAGCGCTCCTGCTCTTCGCGCTGGTGCGATGGCGAAGACCTGAGGCACGGCAGCTTGCCGCTGCCGCCCTCGTGCCCCTGAGCCCACACATCTACGAAGGCCTCCCGCTGATGCTGCTCGCGCGCTCCCAGCGCGAGATGCTGCTCCTCACGCTGTGCGGCACGGTAGGCCTGCTGGCCGGCTTGACCATTCAACGCGAGGTCGGCCCCACCAGCCACAATCCGATGGACTGGCTGATCGTCCTGTTCTCGTGCTATCTGCCGGCGCTGCTGCTGATCCTCCGGCGTCCCAATGCGGCGGAACCTCGGGACGCCGGGGTGAAGGGGTGACGGCAGACGTCACCACAGCGGGTCCAGCGCCGGAACGTCGCCGCCGCGCGCTGGTAGCCGCGCTGCTCGGTCTCACCGCCGCGGCGTACGTGCTCTACCTCTATGGCTGGCGAAAGCCGCTCAACGTAAGCGACTTCGATGCGATCTGGGCCGGTGCGCGTGCGCTCCGTGGGGGCGAGGACCCCTACGCCGTGATCCAGTCGCCCCCCTGGCCCTGGGAGCTGCAGTACCCGCTGACCACGGTGCTCGTCGCGCTCCCGTTCAGCTTCATCCCCCTCGCCCTCGCCAGGGCCGTCTTCGTGGGGTTGTCGACTGCGCTGCTGGCCTGGGGGCTCACGCGCTCGGCCTGGTGGCCACTGTGGATGCTCGCCGGCGGGCAGATGCTCCTGGCGGTCGAGGCAGTGCAGTGGACGCCGCTGTTCGCCGCCGGGATCCTGCTGCCTTCGCTTCGGTGGCTCTGGGCGGCCAAGCCGACGACCGGAGCCGTCCTGTTCGCGGCCTATCCCGACCGGCGGACGGTCATCGGAGGAGTGGTTCTGCTCGCGCTCGCGTTCGTGCTCCTCCCGAGCTGGACCGAGGGGTGGCTCGGCGCGGCAGGGCGGGCTCCGCACCGACCAGGCGTGCTCCGCTTCGGCGGGGCATTGCTGCTCCTGGCGTTGTTCCGTTGGCGTCTGCCCGAGGCGCGCCAGGTCGCCGCCGTGGCCCTGGTTCCCCTCAGCCCCCACATCTACGAGGCACTGCCGCTCCTGCTGCTCGCGCGCACACGGCGCGAGATGTTGTTGTTGACGTTGCTTGGGTCGGCCGGTTTCTTCGCGGCGCTCACCGTGCCCCGCCCCAGCGGGCCCGACCATGGGCCGATCCCCTGGGCCATCGTGTTTTTCTCGTGCTACCTGCCAGCGCTCCTCGTGGTGCTCCTTCGCCGGAAAGCGGGGACGCAGTGGCTCACCTCAGCTCCAATCGATCGTGCCGCGAGCTGACGCTCCGTCGCTCCGGGCACGCCTCGGCACTGCGATCGGGCTTGGCGTCGCTGCGGCGATCTATGTGGTGATCTTCTACGGCCACCAGTCGCCGCTCGCCGTGAGCGACTTCGACGCCATCTGGGTGGGGGCTCGCGCGCTGCGCGGAGGGGGCGACCCGTACGCCGCGATTCAGTCGCCGCCCTGGCCGTGGGATCTCCAATATCCGTTGCCCGCCATTCTCGTCGCCACCCCGTTCAGCTTCCTGCCGCTCCCGCTCGCGCGGGCGGCGTTCATGGGCGTGGGCATCGCGTTGCTCGCGTTCGGGCTCACCCGACGGGCCTGGTGGCCGCTCACTGCACTCGCGGGTGGCCAGGTCTTCTTCGCGCTTCACTCGGTGCAATGGACGCCGCTCTTCACCGCCGCGGTGCTGCTTCCGGCGCTACGGCTGCTCTGGAGCATCAAGCCCACCAGTGGGGCCCCGCTCGTCGTCGCGTACCCCGACCGGCGCGTGCTATATGGCGCGCTGGTGCTCTACGGGCTCGCCTTTGCCCTCCATCCCGCGTGGACCGACGGATGGCTGGCGGCGGCCGGCGCCGCGCCGCATCGGCCGGCGGTGCTGCGCCCGGGCGGCTTTCTCCTGCTGCTCGCGCTCCTGCGCTGGCGGCTGCCGGAAGCGCGTCAACTGGCCGTGCTGGCCTGCGTCCCGCTGAGTCCGCATCTCTACGAAGCGGTGCCGCTGATGCTCGCGGCTCGAACCCGACGCGAGCTGCTTGCGCTGGCGCTGTGCGGCACCCTCGGGCTCGCGGCCGGTGCGTTCACGCCTCCGCATGTGGGCCCGGACCATGGACCGATCCCGTGGTACGTGGTGTTCTTCGCCGCATATCTCCCCGCGCTGCTGGTGGTGCTCCGCCACCGCAACGTGCGCCCGCCGAGCGCCGAGCCGTTCACGCCGCTCGCCACCGATGGCGCACGCGATGGCTGAGCAGGTCACCAGGCGGCCATCGCCGGAAGCCGCCGTGCTGTGCGGTGCACTCGCCGTGGGCGCAATGATTCGCCTGTGGCTCTTCGCCGCCCGTCCCTCACTCTGGATCGACGAGGCCCGGGTTGCGCTCAACCTCGGCACCCGGTCGTACGCGGGCCTGCTTCAGCCGCTGGACTACGATCAGGCGGCGCCACCGCTGTTCCTCTGGCTGGCCAAGCTGTGCGTGGCGTTGGGCGGCATGAACGAGTATGCCCTGCGTGCGGTGCCGTTCCTCGCCGGCCTCGTGATTCCAGTGCTGGTCTTCGCCCTGGCCGACCGGCTCGCGGGGCGGAGGGTCGCCGTCATCGCGGCCGTGCTCGCGGCGCTGTCGCCCGGCCTGATCCGCCACACGGCGGAGTTCAAACCCTACCAGACCGACGCCCTACTCGCAGCCGGATTGCTCCTGTCGCACGTCGTCGCTCGCCGTCAGAGTGGCGCGGGGCTCGATCCACGCACCGGGCTCGCGGGTGCGCTCGCGGTGTGGGCATCCACGCCCGCCGTTTTCGTGCTCGCCGCCATCGTCGCGGTGGAACTGGGATCAGAGCAGGGGCGACGGCGTGCGGCGCTCGCCCGCACCATTCCGGTGGTAGCGCTCTGGACCCTCTCGTTCGGCGCGGTCTACGGGCTGGTGTACCGGTCCGTGGCCGACAACGCGTATCTCCGCGATTTCTGGCGCCCCAATCTGCCCGCGCTCGGGAACGCGGATTGGCCGAGCACGCTCTGGCTCTCCATCCGTGACGTGCTGGCCGACGCGTTCGTCACCGGCGCTCTCGAGCTTCCGGCGGGCCGGTTCACCCAGGCCGCGCTCCTCGGCGGCGCGGTCGTGTTGCTCGTGCTGTCACTATGGGGGGTGCGCTGGCTCGGGAAAGGCGGACGGGATGCCGCGGCGCTGGTAACCTGTCCCTGGCTGATCGCGCTGGGCGCGGCTCTGGCGGGCGTCTATCCGTTCGCGCCCCGGCTGACCCTGTTCGCGCTGCCGTTTCTGCTGGTCGCGATTTCCGCCGGGCTGGTCGCGCTGTATCGCACGCCATGGCCGATCCGCCTGGGACTCACCGCCTGCTTCGGGGCGATCTTCGCGGCCGGGTTGCTCTGGTGTATCGACCGGGTCGCCGCGCCTCGTCGAGACCACCACACCAGGGCCGCGATCGAGTTCTTCCGCGATTCCGTCCGTGCCGGCGAGCCGGTCTACGTCTCAGCGGGAACGCTCCCGGCGTGGGCGTTCTACACCACCGATTGGCGACGCCCCGACTCCACGCGGCTCCACCGGCTGGCACGCGAGGCCAGCTCCGGCGGGCTCGCGTTTGAGAACGCCCCGCCCCGCGGCCGGCCGGTCGACGGCGACGGATCTCACCTCGCGTTCGAGTTCGGGCGGTGGGTGGAGCTGTATGGCGTGTTTTCCGGTGCCCGCTGGCTATCGAACGGGACGCTGAGCCGGCCTGAGGTAGATGCGAACTGGAGTCGCTCCGAAGCCGAGCGCGTTCGAATGGCCGCGCTGCGAGCGGTGCCGCCGACCGCATGGGTGCTCACCGATCGCAACCTGGGTCTCGACGCCCAGCTGCACGCGGCCTTGCGCCAGGCGGCGGGGCGAACCGGACCCGCCTACTACACCGACGGCGACATTACCATCGCTCGCTATCGGTTCGATCCCGCCTCGATTCGATAGAGCAACATCGATCGGCCAGCACGCGCGACGGGCTGGAATCGCTCCAGCCACGCGAAGTCGTCGGAGGTCGGCTGGTTCCAATAGCCAAGCGTTCGGGTGAACACGCTGATGGCAATCCATCCCGTGTCGGGCCGAAACGGCACCAGAATCCGGTAGCGCTCGATGCCAACCGCGTGGGGATCGGCGGACCCGTTGTACGCGAGGGCGACGTCGGTGATGCCCCGGCTACGCAGCGTGTCGGCCAGGCGCTTGAGATCCTGCCCCCAGTCGAGGTCGCTGTCCACGACGTAGCGCTCCGGCGGTTCCGCGGCGAGCTCATTGAAGTAGGGGAGGAAGTCGGGGTGAGCGCGCCACGCCGCCACCACCTGCCACACGATGAGCGCGACCGCGGCCGCGGCCCCCACGCGGTGACGACCGCGCCGCCACAACGCTACGGCGCCGTAGGCCGCCGTGACCGAGAGGAGAGGATAGATCGATAGCGCGTGCCGCAGGCCGATGTTCACTCGGCTCGGAAGGAGCACCAGCAAGCAACCCGCGGCCGCGACCGTGGCCGCGAAAACGATGCGTTGGCCGGGCTCGCGCCGTCTCGCGACCGCGGTGACAGCGCCGAGCCCCGCCAACGCCAGAAACGCGATCGGGGTCTTGAGGGCGAACATGGTGGGGAAGAAGGTCCACCACCCCGTGCGGCCCCGCTCGCCCATGAAGTACGCCTTGCGGCCTTTGCCGCTCTGCCCGGCGTACGCCGCCAGTCCCTGAATCAGAGCGGGCGCTGGATACACCGGAAGCTTCGCGATGCGGGTCGCGAGACCGAACGATTGGGCTGAGGTCCCGGAGCCGGCGGGATCGTCTGGTGGCAGCGCGGGCCCGACCGATGCCCGGTAACCGATCCAGATGAGGAGCAGCGCGGTGAGCCAGACCGGACGCAACGCGCGAAGGGCGGCGTTTCGGTCGCGCGCCGCAGGACGGCCTAGGAGCAGGGCCGACCCCAGCACGACCGGCAGGAACAGCAGGCTGGAGAACTTGGTCAGCACGGTAGCGCCGAGTATCGCACCCAGCGCGATGCCACGGCGCATGGTGGGAGCGTCCCGCCACCAGAGGAATCCGGCAAAGCTCAGAATGGTGCCGGAGGCGAGCGCGAGATCGGTCGTCGCCAGGCCGGCGTGCGCCAGCACTAGTGGCAGGGTGGACAGGAGCAGGACGGCGACGACGCCGGCTCCCGGTCCGGCCGCACGGCGGGCAACGAGGTAGACCCCGACGCACGCGAGCAGGAAGAAAAGCAGCGTCCCCGCCCGGGCAAGCCCGAGCATGCGGAAGTACCGGTCGCCGGAACCGAGGATTCGGTTGCCCTGGCTCCACGGGTTCGGGTCGTCGTCGAGCCGCGCGCCGGCGAGATAGGGGCCGGCCGCCGATACGATTCGGGCAAGCGGGGGATGCAGCGGCTCGAAGCGATAGGCGCCGCGTTGCAGCCATTCGAGACCGGCGACGATGTGGGCCGGCTCGTCCCAGGTCTGGTTGTAGACGTGGTAAGTGCCCGTGATCGGGAGCGTTGCCGCGAGGGCAACGGCTCCGGCGATCAGCGGGAGGACGGGTCCGGTCAGCCGCACGGATCTGTGGAAGCGGCCCCACAACTGGCGGCGAACCACCACACACAGGGTCCCGTCACGGTGCGGGGGCGTCGGCTGGCGACCGCTCGCGGGTGGTATGCGCATTGCTTTTCGCGGGCGGCATATGCGTCCCCAACCCGCGCTGTCGATCGTCGTTCCGGCCTACAACGAGCAGGAACGGCTGGAGCCGACACTCCGCTCGTATCTTGGCTATTGCCGGCAGCGCCGCGTCTCGGTCGAAGCCATCGTCGTCGACGACGGAAGCCTGGACCGCACGTCGCTCCTGGTCGAGCGGGTGGCTGGCGAGTACCCCGAGCTCCGGTTGATCCGGCTGGCGGAGAACTGCGGCAAAGGCTACGCGGTGCGCTCCGGCATCGTGAACGCCCGGGGGGCTCTGGTCCTGTTCGCCGACGCGGACGGGTCCACCCCGATCGAGGAGATCGAGAAGCTCGAGGCGGCGATCATGGCGGGCGCCGACATCGCCATCGGCTCGCGCGCGCTCCGGTCCGAGGGCGTGCGCGTCTCCACCCGATGGCACCGGAAGATCGTGGGCCGCGCGTTTCACCTACTGGTGCGACTCGGTGGTGTCCGCGACATTGCGGACACGCAGTGTGGCTTCAAGCTTTTCCGAGGGCCGGTGGCGCAGGCGCTGTTCTCCCGCATGCGAATGACCGGCTTCAGCTTCGACGTCGAGCTCTTAATCATGGCGCGACTGTACGGGTATCGCGTGGCTGAAACCGCAGTCAACTGGACCCACCGACCCGGCTCCAGGGTGAATCTCGTGACCGACTCCGCCGGCATGGCGTGGGACCTTGTGCGCATCACCGGGTGCCGCCTGCGGGGCGACTATCGCACGCCCAATCTCACCCCCTGGCTCTCCACCGCCAACGAGGGGGTCGCTCTCCACGTGGCGCCGTGACGCTCCGGCCGGGGCGTCCGCTCTGGCTGTTGCTCGGCGCCCTGATAGCCCTCACCCTCGCCGCGGACTGCGCCCGCGTGGCGCGCGCGGACATGGCGTTCCTGCTGTACGCGGCGGGTGCATGGCTCGACGGAGCCAAGCTCTATCGCGACGTCGTCGAGATCAATCCTCCGCTCGTCATCTGGCTGAACGCCCCCATCGTCGCATTGGCGCGCGCGCTCGGCGTCTCCGAGCTCCGGCTCTATAGCTTCGCGGTTGCCGGCACAATGACGGCGCTCCTGGTCTACGGCGGCCGGGTGGCCCGCCGCTTCGCTCTCCGCGCTCATCCCGAGCTCCAGGCCTGGCTGCTGCTCGGTACCGCCATCGCCCTGTTCCCGTTGGCCCGAGCCGACTTCGGCCAGCGTGAGCACATCGTGCTGGGACTGATGTTGCCGTATGTCCTGCTGGTCGTGGCCCGGCTCAAGTCCGTCGAGGTGCCGCGCTGGGACGCCGGATGCATCGGGGTCCTGGCCGGCACGGGGTTCTCGCTCAAACCGCATTTCGTGCTGGTGTGGCTCGGGCTCGAGGCCCTCAAGTACTGGCGGGCGCCGGCCGCGCGCCGGGCCCCGGGGCCCGAGGCCATCGCGGTCGGGGCGACCATCGCCCTCTATGTTGCCGCTGTCCGGCTGCTCACTCCGGCCTATGTGGATGTGGTCGGCGTGCTGGGGCCGGCCTACGCGCAGTACCTTCATGCCCCGTTTCTGGAGCTGCTGCTGCTCGCGCCCGGGGCGGGACTTACGCTGTTTGCCGGTCTTGCCCTTGTCGCCCTCCGCCGCAGAATGCCCGACCCAGTGCTGGGATGGGCCCTCGGCGTCGCCATGCTGGGGTGCTTCGTGGCTGCTGCGGCGCAGCAGAAGGGGCTTCACTACCACTTCTATCCGGCCTCCGCGCTGGCCCTCATGGTCCTCGCGACCCTGGCGCCGCCGCTGGTCATCCCCGCCGCGCTGCCCCTCACGGAGCGGATCTACGCCGCCGTCGCGCGGGCGGTCCTCGCCGCCGTGGGACTCGTGGCCGTCGGCGGCACCCTCCTGACGGTACTGGGAGGTGGCGCGGCCGAGCGACGCGCACGGGCAGAGCTGTTCGAGCTGGTCGGCATCGCGAGATCGGAGGCAGGCGGGCGGCCGGTGGTCGTCCTCTCGTACCACATGGATTCGGCCTTCCCGCTGGTGAACTACGCCGGGGTGAGGCTCGCCTCCCGGTTTCCCCATCTCTGGATTCTGCCGGCGATGTACTGGGACTCGCTCGCGGCCGGCGGTGCGGTTCGATACCGCGACCTCGGCGATATGCCAGCGGCCGAGCGTTGGCTCAACCAGGGTGTACGAGAGGACCTGCTCGCGGCCGATCCTCGCCTCATGATCGTGCTGCGGCCGGCCCGCGACGCCGGCATGAACGGCCCGCGCCGGATGCACTATGTCCGCTATTTCAGCCGCCAGCCCGAGCTGGCCACGTTGTTCGGGCGGTTCCACCTGCTTCGCCGCGTGGGCGAGTTCGATGTCTACGTGCGCGGAGACGCGGGTGCACCCGCAGCACGCAGCCTCCCGTCAGCCGCTCCAGGCGAGCTCGACGTGAAGGGAGCAGACGGCGGCATCCAGCTTGCGTTCGACGACCCGGAGTTCCTCGCCGGCACCGGCATCTTCGTCGTGGTGCTGGGGCTCACAGTCCTGCGGGCGCAGCGGGCGGCGCGAGCTGCCGGCGGGTCAGAAGCCACTCGGTCCTACCGGCGCTTCGGGGGATAGCACCGGCTGAGCGAATCCCGTCCGGCACCTTTCGACGGCGTCCGCTCCAGCAGCACCGCCACCGAGTCGCAATACCAGATCCCCCAGTCGCCGCCGAGAACCAGCTCGTGTGCCAGCCGGGCGCGGGGATCGACCAGTACCCACTCGATCCCCCGGCGTGCCAAGACGTCTCTCCAGCCGGGATCGAGGTTCCACGCCCGCATGTATTCCCCGAACACCTCGTCTCCGTAGTGGTCGGTTCCGCCGTCGATGAATACCGGCTGCTCCGGCCAGGCGTACAGCAGGTAGCCGCCCCAGATGAACTCATTGAAGATGGGCCCCGAGACCCCGGCCGCCCGGGCCCGCACGACCGCCTGCACGGGGAACCGGCCGGGATCGAACTCATTGGGTGTGAGCTCGACTCCCGCGACCTCGCCCTTCATCGCCGCAACGCCGATCAGCAGGAGTGCTACGATCCCTGCGCCGATCCCGCCGTGTACCCCGCGGTGCTCTCGCTCGAAGACCGCTCGCGGGCGAGCATTCCACCGTAGCCGGCGCCAAGGCCGATCGACGTGAAGAACGGTGAGCGGGAGGGCGACGAGCGCGAAGAGCTCGATATTCCGCTGGGCGATGAGGGCGATGGCCGTGTTCCCTAGGATCAGCAACAGCCAGGAGAGCGGCGGGCGTCGAGGTGTAAAGGCGAGCGCCGCCATCACGCCGACCAGCGCGACGAGAAAGAGCTTCCCGTTCAGGGTGTGGAAGTCGGGGGAAAGAAACTCGTTGGTGTAGCGCAGGAAGTTGCTGTCGAAGAACCCACCGACGTGCGCTAGCAGCCTGACCCCGTGCGGATTCACCAGGCTCCCGCCTACTGCCAGCGCCAGAGTCATGCCCCGGAGTCTTGCCGTCGCCCGAGCTTGCGCCTTTCGGCCGGCACGCCACTCCTCCAGAAACTCGCCGGCCAGGAACCCACCGATGATCAGGAACCCGTACAGAAACCCGCCGTGGAAGTTGCTCCAGATGGCGAAGAGCAGGGGATATTGCCACAGCGTCTGGCGGGGGCGCATCAGGAGGTCGAGCAGGATGACGACCGCGAGGAGCGTGAACAGGTGGGGACGCGCGAGCCAATGGCCGCCTGTAAGCACCGCCGCGGCCATCGAGGCCAGGTATGCCAGAAACGGATCGGCGCCCTGCCGGAGCAGAAATCTCACCAGCAGGGTGAACGTGAGCGCCAGCAGCAGCCCCGCGAACACGGTCACCCCGGCCAGCCCGCCGGCTCGTTCGGCGGCGGCGTACGCCAACTCGCTCAGCCACTCGAACGGGAGGAACGGCCGGCCTGCCGCAGTATGCGAAAACGTGTCGGTATTCATCAGACGCTGCTCGGCGAGCATCGTGTGGCCGAGGCGCAGGTGGCGGGCGAGGTCGCCGTCGCTGTTCAGCAGCCGGTAGCCGAAGCCAATGGGGATCACCACTGCCCAGATGATGAAGACAATGTCCAGCAGCGACGGCCTCGGCCGCTGTTTCCCGGTCGAGTGGGGTGCCGTGACTGTATCGGGTGATGACGGCTGAACGGCCGAGGGTCCCATCGTCATCGGGGCGCGCGGAGTGTGCTCATGGACTATCTCATGGAGAGGGAGCGGGCTACGGAACCCAGCCGCTGGTTGTGCCAGACGTTGCATTCTCCGGGACGTTTTGCAAAGTTTGCAATTCTCATGCTGTGGCGCAAACGCATCAGGATCTGAGCGCGGTGTCGGACCGGGGCCGGCGGCGCGGTTTGTTGTAGCAAGTTGATCCGCAAAGGTTTACGCAAAAAACTTCACTGGATCAACCCGGACGGCCGGCCAGAAAATCTTGGCACGGCGTGGTTTCGGTGCGACGGATTCACGCACCGAATCGCATCACCGGGGCCGTCGTCGGGCGGCTTTCGTCACCCCGCGACACGCCGTTAAGTCACCGCTTGGCAGATTGTTATAGGTCGGAGCCGTACCGCGTGCAGTACGGGCACACGGATTGCTAAATGCACCCCCGCACCAGTTCGATCAACCTGCAACTCTCAAGACTTGTCGCTGACGGCGAACCTCCTGGTTTGCCCGCGAGGGATCCCACCGGCTCAGGTTGGGGCCCATATCCACCTACCCGGCCGGGAGGCCGAGGAGGATCCTGATGAAGTCGATGTTGAAGGCGTTCTGGAGCGACGAGTCTGGCCAGGGACTCGTGGAGTACGCGCTGATCATCGCCCTCGTGGCGGTCGGTCTCATCGCGATCCTGCTGGTCCTTCGGAACTCGGTGGGTAACGTGTTCCGGAACGCGGCGACGCAGCTGAACAACGCGCCCGCCTCGCCGTACCCCGGCGTCATTCCCTGAACGCGACGGGGACACCTCCCAGGGCAAGAGTCTAGGTCAGGCTCTTGCCCCGGCGAGGTCCGCCAGCCAAAATGCACGGGCTCGCCATGGATCGTTCTGCGTTGATCGGCGCCGTGCTGCTGGCGGTGCTGTGTACTGCCTGCTGGACCGATTTGACGGCCCGGCGCGTCCCCAACTGGGTGACGGTGTCGGGGATGTTGCTCGGTGTGGCTCTCCATGCTCTGCAGGGACTCGGCCCGATGGCCGGCTCTTTGCTAGGCGTGGCTTTTGCTTTTGGGGTGGCGCTTCCCTTCTTCCTCAGCGGCGTGCTGGGCGGCGGCGATGCCAAGCTGCTGATGGCGGTGGGGGCGTTCTTCGGACCGATCGATTTTCTCTGGGCGGCCCTCGCGATCGCGGTCGCCGGCGGGGTACTCGCCCTGGCGGAGGCGGCGCGGCAGGGCATGCTCCGGTCGGTGCTCGCGTCGTGCGGACGGGTGTTGATCGGCTGGGCCACGTTCGGCCCCCGCGCCGGGATCGGGTTTGGTTCCCGGCAGCCGCTCTCCATCCCGTATGGAGTGGCCATCGCGGCCGGAAGTGGGTTCTGGTGGTTTTTCGGGAAGAGCCTCGTATGACGAAGCTGCGCGTTCAAGACGAGCGGGGGCAGGCGACGGTCGAGTTCGCCTTGATCCTCCCCCTGCTGCTCGGGCTGGTCCTGGGCGTGATCGAGTTCGGCAGAGCCTGGAATCTGGCGCAGGTCGCGACCGACGCCGTGCGCGAGGGAGCTCGCCGCTGCGTCATCGCCGACAACACTGTGTACAAGTCGCCCTGGGTCGACGTGGACATCCGCAACCGGATGGCAGCGGCAGGCGTGCCCACGTCGGCGGGGACGGTCGAGTTCTCGAGCCCCGGCGCCGCCGCGGGCGCCGAATGCGAAAACTCGGGCAGCCCAGTGACCATCACGCTTCGGATTCCATATTCGTGGATGTTTTTCCGGGTCTTTCCCCCAATCACTCTCACGAGTTCGTTCACCATGCGGAACGAGTGAGGCATTAGACCATGGCCCGTCGGACTCGTCCGTTTCTCATGCTCGCGCTGGCGCTCGCGTCCGGCGGCACCGCCGCGTTCCTCGC
>DASSUE010000254.1:0-4128 GCA_035707305.1 Gemmatimonadales bacterium | reverse complement strand
TCGCGCAGCGTGATGCGGAGCTCGACGGCCGCCGCCCGCGCGAGCGCTCGCAGCTCCGGATCGTACGCGGCCGACAAGTCGGGGAAGCGAGGGCCGAGCCGGTCGTCGTTGGGACCAACCAGCGGATTGTCCCCGAGCAGGTTGATGTGGTCGGCCATCAGCATCAGGTCGCCCGGCGCCCACAGCGGATGCATGCCGCCACAGGCGTTCGACACGATCAGTGTCCCCGCACCCAGCGCGTGCAGGACCCGCACCGGAAAGGTCACCTGCCGCAGGTCGTATCCCTCGTAGCGGTGAAACCGTCCCTGCATGGCGACCACCGGCTTCCCGCCCAGCCGGCCGACCAGCAACCGGCCAGCGTGCGATTCCACCGTCGAGAGTGGGAAGCCGGGAATATCCTCGTATGGGATGGTTGCCTCGACCGCGATCTCGTCCGCGAGACCACCCAAGCCGGTCCCCAGGATGATGCCAACCGACGGCCGGGATGCCGCGTGTCGCGCCACGGCCTCGGCGGCCGCCTGTACCTCGTCGAGGGTGGCGGTCAGGGTCACGAATCGTCCTCGCTGCCCGCCGCGGCCATCTCCGCCGGCGCCGGCGCATGTTCGACCGGCGCAACCGGTGGCTGCGACGTTGCCCGCGCCGCGGCTTCCAGCACGTCGAGCTCGGCGAGGTGCCGTTCCATCAACGCCCGAAGCCCCGCCACATAGGCTGCGAAGTTTCGGGAAGCCCCCGCCGTGCGCTCGCGAACCAGCTGCTCTTCGATCCGGGCCCGGTTGAGCAACCGCGTGGATTCGGCTTCGGCCTCCCGTACCACCAGCTGGGCCTCACGCTCCGCCTGCTGTCGGGTGTCGGCCCGGAGCTGTTGGGCCGCGACCAGCGCCTCGTTGAGGGCTCGCTCGCGCTCGCGATAGGCGCGAAGCTGATCCTGCGCGCTCTTGAGCCGTTCCTCGGCCTGAATCCGTTCGCGGATCAGCCGTTCGATCTCGGCCGACAGACGCTGCTTGAACTCGTCCACCTGGGCGCGATCGTAGCCGCGCACCGCCCGAGCGAACTCGTGGGTGCGCACGTCCAGCGGCGTCAGCGCGAAGGCATCATCAGTCATAGGCGCGTTCCCCGAACAACACAGTCCCCAGTCGAACGATCGTCGCCCCCTCCTCCACCGCGACGCCGAAGTCCGCCGACATGCCCATGGAGAGCTCGGGCAGTCGATATCCTTCGCGTTCCGATGCATCGCGGAGGTCGCGGAGCATCGCGAAGGCACGGCGCTGCTCGCGTTCGTCGTCGGTCAGCGCGGCCATCGTCATCAACCCGCGTACCTCGAGACCATCGAGCTGCGCGACCCCGGCCAGGAGTTCCAGCAGGGCGTCGGGTTCGACCCCGCCCTTCTGGGGCTCGGCCGAGCAGTTGACCTGAACCAGGATTGCCTGGCGGGCCCCCGCTGGCAGGCGGCGGTGCAGCTCTCCCGCAAGCTCGAGGCGATCGACCGAGTGGATCAGGGCGAACCGTCCGACGGCCAGCCTGGCCTTGTTCCGCTGCAGGGTGCCGACGAGGTGCCAGTCGATCGGCACGTCCGGGACGGCGTCCTGCTTGGCCAGCGCTTCCTGGACTCGGTTTTCGCCTACAGCGCTGAGGCCGGCCAGGGCCGCGGCGCGCACCGCCTCCGGCCCGTGCGTCTTGGTGATAGCGACGATCGTGACCGGATGAGTCCAGCCGCCGGTTGCCTGACGTTCCCGAATGACCTCACGAACCCTGATCACCCGGTCGGCCAGCCCCGCGAAATTCATAAGCCTTTGAATTTAAATGAGTCGACCGTTCAGGGGCAGATGCCGAATAGCAACGCTACCGCTTCCCGAGGCGCATCGCGCGTTCAGCATAGTGGAGGGCGCCGCCGGAGTCGCCTGCCGCTCGATGGGCCTCGGCCAACCGCAGGAGCGGCACCGCGAGGACACGGCCCATCTGGGCTTCGGTGGGCTCGAGTGGCCTCGTCGCCGGGTTCGACTCGAGCCCGGCGTAACGATAGACGCTATCAACCAGGAGCCGGGTGAGCCCGATGTCGAGCGGCGGCTGGCCGGCCCCGAAGAAGAGCCTCCGGTCGGCGTCGTCAGGCGGGAGCGTATCCACCCGAAAGCCGAGCCCCTGTTGGACCACGTAGTCACTCAGTCCGGCGAACCCGCGGGCAGCCGTCAGCGCCCAGACGACGGGCCGCCGGCCGAGGCTCTGCTGCAGGATTCGGATGGCCACGATGTCTCCGCGATAGAAAACGGTCCCAGGCGGATAGATGTGCTGAAAAGGCCCGAGATCTACCGACAGGGCACGATCGATCCGCTGCGGCCTCGCGGCGTCGATTTCGGCGTCGGTCATGGTGTGCAGCGGATCAGCCGGCGGTGATCCGGCTGGTGCGCGTCGCCATGGCTCGGGTGCCGATGCGGCATCGAAGCGCCGAGCCGGGCGATCGCGCAGCTGACGGGCGTACCACGGCGTGTGCGCAAGCGCCAGGCAAACCACCGTCACATCGGCGCGAATGCCTTCCACTTCCTGGGCCCACCAGAGCGGGAACGTATCGTTGTCCCCGTTGGTGAACAGCACGCCATGGGGCGGCACGCTGTTGAGGAGATCGTAGGCGGTGTCGGCGGCCAGGCGAGCGTCGGAACCGCGGCGACTCGCCGCACCCAGGTTGAGTCCAAAGGGAGCGAAGGCCAGGAGCAACACCGCGCCGGCCGCGACCGCAGCGACCCGTACGGATCGCGTGGCGAGCCGGAGCGCGACTCGGCGAGCGATATCGGTGAGCCCGATCCCGACCCATACTCCCCACACCACAAAGCTCAGAACAAAGAAATAGTCGCGCTCGCGAACCTCGTGATCCGCCCGGTTCGGCCACTCGGCCAACCCGAGGCTGAATCCGGGCTTGAAGTTCATGTACCCGACGAGGCCGAGTCCGGTCACCAGGAACAGCGTGAGCAGAAGGCGCCACGTCGGTCGATCCAGCGCACGCTGCACGAAGAGACCGCGCAGGCCGAGCGAGGCCATCAGCATCGTCACCGTGACTCGCGCGTATCCATCGAGCGAGCGCGCCCATTGCCAGTCGAAGTACTGCACGTAGTTCAGCAGCTGGAACCAAAGCAGCGACAAGCTTCGGCCCGGATTGCCCGGGCCGTGCGGCAGAGTCGGATCGTCGAAGGGGCTCCGCACCGGGTACTGGGCCCGGCCCACGACATCCAGCAGCGCGCGCCACGTGGAGGGGGCAGCTTCGTTGATGGCGGGATCCTGGCCCGCCCGTAGATAGAGGAACAGGTAAACGCTGGCGCCTACGGCAACGAGCCCGAAAGCCCCGAGGCCGAACCAGATCTCGCGCCGGGACGCGGCGAACACCAGCGTGGCCAGAGCCACACCGATCCCGAACAGGAACAGTCTGGCGCTGCCCAGACCGGTACCGAGCACCAGAGCCCAGGCACCAGCCACGATCGCTGCGTGCGCCCACTCCGATGCCCGGGTCCGAGCATCGGCTGCCGGCGCCGCACGCACGTGGCTCACGAGAAACACCAGAATGGCCGGCCCAGCGAGCAGCGCCAGCAGATGGTTTCCCACCGAGAGGGCCATCAGATAGACCACCACGAGCAACAGGCTCGGCGAGCGTCGCTCGCGCCAGCGGAGGGCGAGCCAGACCAGCAGGGATACGGTCAGGCAGCCGACGGCGTAGACCTCGGTCTCGGTCGAGTTCCGCCAGTTGGTGAAGCTGAACGCGCCGACCAGCGAGGCGGCGGCGGCCCCGCCGAGCTCGAGAAGTTGCCCGGGCTGCCGTTCGAACTCCGTCACCATGCGTCGCGTGGTATCGCGAGCCACCAGAAACCAGATCGCCGCGGCGGCGGCGGCGGCGGCGGCGGTGAACAGATTGGTTCGCGCGGCGTATTCGCCGACGGGCAGGAGCAGGGCCCACACATGAGCCAGCAGGACGAACAGGGGTGTGCCGGGTGGATGAGGGATTCCCAAGCCGTGCCCGGCCGCGATGAGCTCGCCGGCATCCCAGAAGGTGACGGTCGGAGCCAGCGTCGCGATGTAGCCGAGCAACACGGTCGCGCCCACCGCGAGGGCGGTCGCGCGGTTCGTCACCCGCCAATCCCGCGCGCCACC
>DASSUE010000253.1:0-8830 GCA_035707305.1 Gemmatimonadales bacterium | reverse complement strand
TCTCAGCATCAACATCGGCGGGATGCAGAAAGTGGGCGACGTCGAGATCCATGCGGTGCCGGCGATGCATTCGGTAGAGCCCGGCCGGGCACTCGGCTACGTGGTCCGGTTCGCCGACGGCCGCGCCCTCTATCACACCGGCGACACCTGGGCCTTCGGCGACATGGCGCTGATCGAGCACTTCTTCCACCCTACGGTGGTGCTGGTGGCATCGGGCGGCGGGCGCGCGGGAGAGAATCCGGAGACGGCCGCGTACGCGGTGCGCACCTGGTTCCACCCCCAGGCCGTGATCCCGATGCACTACGGCGCGCTCCCGCCACCGTTTGCCACCGAGGCGCAGGTGCGCGCCGCGTTCAAGAACGAGCGCCGGCTCGTGATGCTCACGCCGGGCGGAGAAAGGAGCTTCTGAACCCGGTTACTTCAGGAAGCTGAGTAGCTCGGCGTTCACCTGCTGCGCGTGGGTCCAGGTGAGCCCGTGCGGCCCGCCGTCGATGACCGCGAGACGACTTCCCTTCACCAATGCCTGCGTGCGGCGCCCGGTGGCCTCGATCGGGAGAATCCGGTCCGCGGTGCCATGAATCACCAGCGCCGGCACGTCCACTTTCGCCAGGTCCTTCCGGAAGTCGGTGCACCACGCGGTGACGCAGTCGAGCGTGCCCTTGGCTGAGGCTCCGACCGCGACGTTCCAGCTCAGCCTGACCACCTCGTCACTGATCAACTTTCCGCCCAGCTCGTCCACGTTGTAGAAGTTGTTGAGGAACTGGGCCAGGAAGGCGGGACGGTCCGCGGCGATCGCCTGCTTGATCCCGTCGAACACGCTCCTGTCCACCCCGCTCTGGTTGTCCGAGGTCTTGAGCAGATACGGCGGGACGCCCGCGAGGAACACCGCCTTGCTGATGCGGTCGGTACCGTGCCGGCCGATGTAGCGCGCCACCTCGCCGCTCCCCATCGAGAAGCCCACCAGCGCCACGTCCCTGAGGGCCAGCGCCGTCAGCAGCTTGTGCAGATCCTCGGCGAAGGTGTCGTAGTCGTAGCCGGTGGACGGCTGGGTCGACTTGCCGAACCCGCGGCGGTCATAGGTGATCACGCGGAAGCCCGCGGCCAGCAGTGCCGCGGTCTGCTTCTCCCACGACGCCCCGCTCAAGGGCCAGCCGTGAATCAGAACCACCGGCTTGCCCGACCCGTGATCCTCATAGTAGAGCTCGACGGGCGTGGAGTTTTCCTGCCCGACGGGAATGTAGTGACGTAGTTCCTGCGCCAGAATACCAGTCATATCGCTTTCCTCCTATCCTGTTCAGTCCATCTTTGTCACGACCCGGGCACGATCGTCTTGACTCACGGCTCTCGCCACGTCGCGCCCTCGCGCGCGATGAACTCGTCCGCCACGGCCGGGCCGCAGCTCCCGGCAGGGTAGTTGGGAAAGTGGTCCGGCCGCTTGTTGGCCCAGAAGTCGATGATCGGATCGACGACGGCCCACGCCGCCTCGACCTCGTCGCTTCGGGTGAACAGCGTGGCTTCACCCAACATGCAATCGAGCAGGAGCGTTTCGTAGGCGTCACGATCCACCCCGCCGAAGGCTTCGGCATAACTGAAATTCATGTCTACCGACGCCATCTTGAGCTCGACCCCAGGCGCTTTCACCTCGAACCTCAAGGCGATGCCCTCCTCGGGCTGGATCCGGATCGCGAGGATGTTTGAATCGATGACCTGGCCATCGGGCAGGGGAAACATGACGTGCGGCGGCTTCCGGAACTGGATCGCGATCTCGGACACCCGCCGAGGCATCCGCTTGCCGGAGCGGAGATAGAAAGGCACGTCGTGCCAGCGCCAGTTGTCGATCATGAAGCGGATCGCGCAATAGGTCGGCGTTGCGCTGTCGGGCGCAACATTTGGCTCCTGCCGGTACCCGGGGACGGGCTTGCCGTCGATTGTTCCCGGCCCGTATTGGCCCCGCACCGCGTAGTCGTGCATGACGGCCGGCGTGACCGGTCGAATGGCCTGGAGGACCTTCACCTTCTCGTCGCGCACTGCGTCGGCATTGAACGTCGCTGGCGGCTCCATCCCCATCAGGGTGAGCAGCTGCAGCAGGTGGTTCTGGAACATGTCCCGGACCACGCCGGCTTCCTCGTAGTACTTGCCCCGATGCTCGACGCCGACACTCTCCGCGACGGTAATCTGGACGTGATGCACGTGCTGACGGTTGCAGACCGGCTCGAAGATCGAATTCGCGAACCGGAAGACCAGAAGATTCTGGACCGTCTCCTTCCCCAAATAGTGGTCGATTCGGTACACCTGGTGCTCGGCAAAGGCGCGGCGGACGCAGGCATTCAGCGCCCCGGCGCTACCCAGACTGTGGCCGAAGGGCTTCTCGATGATGATGCGAACCCAGGGACGCTGCTTCGGATCCGGCACTCGTGGCGCGACGCCCGATTCGGCCAACTGATTGATGGTCTCCGCATAGAGACTCGGAGGGATCGCGAGGTAGAAGAGCCGTCCGCTCCCGCCGGGGAGCCGGGCATCGGTTTCCGCCAGCCGCTGCCGGAGCGCGTCATAGGTGGCCGGATCGTTGAGCTGGCCACAGAGGTAGTGGAGATGAGACGCGAACTCGTTCCAGGAATTCGCGTCAAGAGTGGTCCCGTCAGGCCGACCCGTCCGGAGGGCGTCCGCCACCCGCGCGCGGAAATCGCTGTCGTCCAGCGCTTCGCGCGCCACCGTGACGATGGCGAAGTGGTCGGGCAGGAGACCATCGTCCATCAGGTGGAAGAGCGATGGCATCAGCTTGCGATGCAGAAGGTCACCGGCCCCGAAGATGACGATGGTGCAAGGCTCGGCCTTTCGGAGCGTGCGCGTGGGCTCCAGTGCGGCCTCCGGGATCGCCACTGCGCAGGAGGCTCGCGCCGTCATCCGGTCTTCACCGCGTGTCCGCCGAACTCGTTTCGGAGCGCCGCAATGACCTTGGCGCCGTACGAGTCGCTCTGGCGCGACCGAAACCGGGTGAGCAGCGAGAGGGTGATGACCGGCGCCGGCACGTCGAGGTCGATCGCCTCCTGCACCGTCCAGCGGCCCTCACCCGAGTCTTCCACGTAACCCTTGAGCGTCGAGAGTTCCGCATCCTTCGCGAAGGCACGCTCGGCCAGCTCGTTGAGCCAGGAGCGAACCACACTGCCCCGGTTCCACACCGCGGAGATCTGGTGGAGGTCCAGCTTGAAGTCCTTCGATGCGTGCAAGATCTCATACCCCTCGGCGTAGGCCTGGAGCATCCCGTACTCGATGCCGTTGTGAATCATCTTGACGTAGTGTCCCGACCCCGGCGGCCCCACGTGGGCATACCCGTCCGGTGGGGCCAGCGTCCGGAAGATCGGCTCACAGTGGGCGAAGGCATCCGGGGAGGCGCCGATCATGAGGCAATAACCGACCGTGAGTCCCCAGATCCCGCCGCTGGTGCCCGCATCGATAAACCGGATTCCCTTTCCCTCGAGCGACTTCGCGCGGCGCATCGAATCCCTGTAGTTCGAGTTGCCGCCGTCGATGATGATGTCCCCCTTGGCGAGACCGGGCAGCAGCTGCTCGATGGTGCTTTCGACCGCGGTGCCTGCGGGCACCATCACCCAAACCACGCGCGGAGCACGGAGTCGGGCACAGAGATCGGCCAGATCCTTCGCGCCCTCCGCGCCCTTCGCAACGTAAGCCTGCACGGCGTCGGCGCTGCGATCGAAAGCCACCACTTCGTGGCCGCCCTGCAAGAGACGCTGCACCATGTTGCCGCCCATTCGGCCCAAGCCGACCATGGCGAGCTGCATCGAGCCATCTCCTCTCAGATTTCCACGCCCAATCCCGCCAGCTCCTGGCGCAGCCGGGGAGCGTCGCTGAATTGGATGGTCCGTATTCCCAGCGTCCACGCAGGCTCCAGACTTCGTTCCCGATCGTCGATAAACACCGATGTGGCCGGGTCCGCCTGCGACATCGCAAGCGCTACCTCGTAGATCCGCCGAGCCGGCTTCACCAGTCCGACCCAGCAGGAGGAAAAAATGTGCTGAAAATCTCGCGCAGGCCGAACCGCTCCAGCCGGTACTGGTTCAACTCGGCCGACCCGTTGTTGATCGTCATCAGGCGGTAGCGGCCGGTCCGAGCCAGCGCTCGAGCCAGGTCGATCGTGTCCGAAAATGGGGCGCTTTGCGCCAGCATGAACGCCTTGAACTCCTCCAGCTCGAACGACCGGGGCCGGTGAAAGACCGCACCCCGCAGGTATTCATCCAGCGCCATCCGTCCCTGTTCCAGCACCACGATGGTTTCGCTGTGGCGATCTTCCAGCTCCAGCGCATCAAGGCCGAAGTGGCGGACGGCAGCGGTGCGCTGTTGCAGGTCTCAGCCATTGGTGCCAAGAACCCCTCCAATATCAAGGAGGACATGGGTGATCGTCACCGCTCGAGGAGACTTGCGATGGGTCCACCCAGGTTCACGACCGCAAGCCGTGCATTGGTGCCGCCGACGTCGCCGGCGAGTCCGATCACGCGGTGACCCTCGGGTGCGTGAGGCGCGCGGCCGCGGCTTGATCCAGGAACCAGATTCCACGCCGGGCCAACTGCGCCGGGACCGCCTTCGGCGCGAGCGGGCCCTCGAGCGCGCGCGCCGCCATCAATGCCTTGTCCTCGCCGGTGGCGATCACGGCTACCTTGCGCGCCGCCTCGATAACCGCTGGCGTGATGGTGAGCCGCTCTGGCGGTGTCTTGGCGCCCAGCACTGGAACCACCAGCCGGTGCCGTTCGTCCAGCGCGGGCGAGCCAGGGAAGAGCGACGCGGTATGGCCATCCGGGCCCATGCCCAGGACGAGAATGTCGAGCTGGGCCGGCAGCGCGCGTTCGTACTCCCGCGCGGCGGCGTCCCGGTCGACCCGCTCGGCCTCCATCCGGTGGATCCGGCCAGCGGAAATCGGCACCCGAGAAAGCAAGGTCCAGTGGACCATTCGATAGTTGCTGTCGGGATGGTCGGCGGGAACCGCGCGCTCGTCGGTGAAGAACACCTCCACCTTGTTCCAGTCTATGCTCGATCCCGAGGCTAGCTCCCCATACACCGGCTCGGGTGTCCGGCCTCCCGCCAGGGCCAGCGCGCACGACCCGCGTGCGGCGATGGCCCTGGTCACCTCGAGCCCCAGCCACTCCGCCGCTTGGCGTGCGAGCTCCGCGGGCGAGGACACCAGGATCAGATCGGTCATTCCTTGCGCCGTACCTTCTTTTCCAGCGCCTTCAACTTGCCGAGCCGCCGCTCGTGGCGTTCCTCATGGGTGAAGCGGGCTTCGAGAAAAGCCCGCGCCAGCTCCCGCGCCAGCTCCGGGCCGATCACGCGGGCTCCGAGCACCAGCACATTCATATCGTCGTGCTCGACCCCTTGATGCGCTGAGTACGTGTCGTGGCACAACCCCGCGCGGATGCCGGGCAGCTTGTTCGCCGCCACCGAGGCGCCCACCCCGCTGCCACAGATGAGGACGCCCCGCTCGACCGCCCCCGACAGCACTGCGCGGCCTACCCGTTCAGCCACGTCAGGGTAGTCCACCGGTTCCGTACCGTGGGTGCCGAGGTCCTCCACCTCGTGCCCGAAGGTCCGGAGCGACGGGATCAGCTCCTGCTTGAGGGCGTATCCCGCGTGATCGGCGGCGATCCCGATCATCATCGCGCGGCCAGCGCCTCCGGCCGTCTGGCGAGCTGCGCCCGCGCCGCCTCGACCACGCGCTCGACCGTAAAGCCGAACTTCTTCCGCAGTTCCTTGAGCGGAGCCGAAGCGCCGAAGGTCTCCATGCCAATCAGTGCTCCCGTCGGGCCCACGTACCGCTCCCACCCGAAGGTGCTCGCCTGCTCGACCGACACCCGCGCGGTCACGTCCGGCGGCAGGACGCTGGCGCGATAGGCGGCGTCCTGCTCCTCGAACAATTCCCACGACGGCATGCTCACCACCCGGGCGCGGATCCCATCCGCGGTGAGCCGCTCGAACGCGGCCACACAGAGCGACACTTCGCTTCCGGTGGAGAGCAGGATCACGTCGGGCCTTCCGCCCTCGGCGTCGGCCAGGACGTAGGCACCGCGGGCCACTCCGCTGGCCGAGGCGTATCGGCTTCGATCGAACGTGGGAATCGGCTGGCGCGAAAGCACCAGCGCCGCGGGTTGGTGCTGCAGCTTCATCACGACCCGCCACGCCTCTACTACCTCGTTCGCGTCGGCCGGACGAATCGTGACCAGGCCGGGAATCGCACGAAGCGAGGCTAGCTGCTCGATCGGCTGATGGGTCGGCCCGTCTTCGCCGACGCCGATCGAATCGTGGGTGAACACGTGAATGGTCGGGATCTCCATGATCGCGCTGAGACGGATCGCGGGCCGGGCGTAGTCGCTGAAGATGAGAAATCCGGCGCCGAAGCCCCGCACCTTGGACAGCGACAGTCCGTTCACCGCCGCGGCCATCGCGTGCTCCCGAACCCCGAAGTGCAGATTCCCGCCCCCGGGGTCGTCCGCGGTCAGGTCGCCTGGTCCATCGAAGGTGAGCCGCGTCTTGGTGGAGGGCGCCAGGTCGCCCGCCCCGCCGATCAACCACGGGAGATTCTTGGCGATCGCGCTCAACACCTTCCCGGACGCATCACGTCCGGCCATGCCTTTGGGATCGGCGGGGAACGTGGGGAGGTCGCGGTCCCATCCGTCCGGCAATTGGCGTCGCTGCATTCGATGCAGATGATCGGCCTGAACGGGATGCGAGGTCCGGTAGCGGTCGAATGACGCGAGCCATGCTTCGCGCAGCTCGCGACCGCGGCGCCCGACTCCGTCGCGCAGGCGCTCACGGACTCCCTCGGGTATCAGGAACTTGGCGTCCTCGGGCCAGCCATAGACGCGTTTGGTGAGACGAATTTCCTCCTCGCCCAGCGGCTCGCCGTGGGCGGCACCGGTGTCCTGCTTGTTGGGCGCGCCGTACGCGATGTGGCTGTCCACAATGATCAGGGTGGGACGATCGGCCGTGTTCTTAAACACCCGGAACGCCCGCCGCAGCATCTCGAGATCGTTTGCGTCCCCTACGCGGGTGACGTTCCAGCCGTAGCCGATGAAGCGGGTGGCGGTGTCGTCGGAGAACGCCCAGTCGGTGTGACCCTCGATCGTGATCTTGTTGTTGTCGTAGATCCAGCAGAGGTTCGAGAGCCCGAGGTGGCCGGCCAGCGAGGCCGCTTCCCCCGAGACACCCTCCATCATGTCGCCGTCGCCGCAGAGCGCGTACACGTCGTAGTCGAAGAGCTCGAAGCCGGGACGGTTGAAGTGCGCCGCCTGCCAGCGACCCGCCATCGCCATCCCCACGCTGGTCGCGACGCCCTGCCCCAGCGGTCCGGTGGTGGTCTCGACTCCGGAGGTCAAACGGTATTCAGGATGGCCCGGGCACTTGCTGTCCAGCTGTCGGAAACGCTTGATGTCCTCCAGCGTCACCGCCAGCTCGCCTTGCCGTTCGTACTGCGAGTTTACGGCCTTGACCCCGGTGAGATGCAACATCGAGTAGAGCAGCATCGATGCGTGGCCGTTGGACAGCACGAAGCGGTCGCGGTTGGGCCAGATCGGATCCTCGGGATCGAAGCGAAGGAAATCCTGCCACAGGCAGTAGACAACGGGCGCCAGTGCCATGGGTGTGCCGGGATGCCCGGAGTTGGCGGCCTGCACCGCGTCCATGGCCAGGGTCCGGATGGTATTGATGACGAGCAGGTCGGGGTCCTGGGTGTTCGAGCGCATTGCGTGGGGTGTCCCTTCAGCGGGCGGACAGTGACCGCTCCCGCTTCAACCTATCACGCGGCCAGATGCATGACAGACCACCGACCCCGGATCCGGCGTCGGGGGCTGCGTGCGGTGACAGGATAGTGACTTTGACGAGCAGTTGGTGGACCAGGTGGGAACGCCCAGCGGCTAGAACCCGGAGATCCGCTGGGTGGCCTGCCGAGCGGCTTCAGTCTTGACGACCCGGCAGGGTGGGACGGTAGATCGTAGCCCTGAGCTTCCAGAACGAAGCGCCAAGGCATGCCACGGCACTGGCCACACTGACCGGTTGCCTCGAGCCATCGTAGATGATGACCCGGCGGTCGAGTACGCCTTCTGTCATGCAAATCCTCCTTCTTGGCGACGTCTCCGGCTCGCGCTGTACCCATGCGTCGAACGAGGCGGGCGGAAATCGACACGGTGGGTCAACGAAGTGATCCGGGTGCGCAGTCAGGTAACAGCCGGCGTGCATTACCGGTTTCCGAAAGCCTTGAGCCCCACGGAACGCGCGAGGCCGCTGCACCGCCTCCAAATCACGACAGCCAAACGGCGCGTGCCGCCGACTTCAAGTGCACTTGTGAACCGCACTTACGTCTTAATTGCCGCCGCCTGTCGATCGACGACCCCGTGGTTCGTCGCTAGCTAGAATGGCGGGCGTAAGGAACGCGGAATGGCTGCCGTCTGTTTGGCTGTGAAGCGGGCGAAACCCGATGCGCGCTCACACCGTAGCATGGCACGGCCGGCTGACTGTCAGACCAGTGGAAGGACCTTGATATGAGTCGTCGTAGCCAGATCGGATCCTGGATCTTGCTTGCCGTCGTAGCTGCGATCGCTATTGCACTTAGCCTGTGGAAATCCGCCTCGCTCAAGGCCGCCGACCGCGCCGCGGCGAGCCAGCCGGAGCCGATGGAGCTGGTGACCGCCGCCCTGGCGCGAGAGGTCGAACACCGACCCTCCACCACCTCGATCGGAACGGTGCTGGCGCTTCGTTCGATCACCCTTCGCAACGAGTTAGCCGGCACGGTCAAGCACGTCCGGCTCACGCCGGGGCAGATCGTCGA
>DASSUE010000252.1:0-11643 GCA_035707305.1 Gemmatimonadales bacterium | reverse complement strand
ATCGCCGGCTGGCGGTACCCTCGTACGCAGCCCAGCCTGCCGGAGTCCCATGCCACCGTCTTGGTCCCCAGTGGTACGCAGGGCCTTTCGTTCGTCCGCAAGGCGCTGGCGTTCGCCGGTCCCGGCTACATGGTCGCCGTCGGGTACATGGACCCGGGCAACTGGGCCACCGATCTCGCCGGGGGCGCCCGGTTCGGCTACACGCTGCTGAGCGTGATCCTGCTGTCGAACCTGATGGCCATCCTGCTCCAGTCGCTCGCGCTCAAGCTCGGCATCGTCACGGGGCGCGACCTGGCCCAGGCGTGTCGCGACCACTACAGCCGGCCGGTGAGCTTCGGCCTCTGGGTGCTGTGCGAGATCGCGATCGCGGCCTGCGATCTCGCCGAGGTGATCGGGTCGGCGATCGCGCTGAATCTGCTGTTCGGCATTCCCCTGATCTGGGGCGTGTGCCTCACCGCGCTCGACGTGCTCCTGATTCTGCTGCTCCAGAACAAGGGGTTCCGCTGGCTCGAGGCGTTCGTGATCACGCTGGTGATCACCATCGGGGTGTGCTTCGCCGCGGAGCTGGTGATGGCGAAGCCGTCGGTGGCCGCCATCGTCGGGGGGCTGATCCCGTCGTCCCAAGTCGTGACCAATCCGGCGATGCTCTATATCGCGATCGGCATTCTGGGCGCGACCGTCATGCCGCACAACCTCTACCTGCACTCGGCCATCGTGCAGACCCGCAAGATCGGCAGGGACGAACCGTCCAAGCGCGAGGCTATTCGGTTCGCCACGTTCGACTCGACGGTGGCGCTCTTGTTCGCGTTCTGCATCAACGCCGCGATCCTGATCCTGTCCGCCGCCACGTTCCACTTCTCGGGCAATCAGGAAGTGGCGGAGATCGGCGAGGCGTACCGCCTGCTCACTCCGCTGCTCGGCGCCACGGCGGCCAGCACCCTGTTCGCTGTCGCGCTGCTGGCGTCGGGTCAGAACTCGACCATCACCGGCACGCTGGCCGGGCAAATCGTGATGGAAGGATTTCTCGACATCAGGCTGCCGGCCTGGCTTCGCCGTCTGATCACGCGCCTCATCGCCATCGTGCCCGCGGTGATCGTGACGGCGCTCTACGGCGAGAAGGGCACCGGCGCCCTGCTCATTCTGAGCCAGGTGATCCTGAGCCTGCAGCTCTCGTTCGCGGTGGTGCCCCTGGTGCAGTTCACCAGCGAGCGGCAGAAAATGGGTGTGTTCACGAATGGTCCGCTGCTCAAGGCCGTGGCGTGGGTGGTCGCCACGGTCATCATCGGACTCAACGGCTGGCTGTTGGTCGGGACGTTCCGCGGCTGGCTCACGTAGTCCGGGAATTCGCACACCATGGGGACCTCCCTCGCCAGGCTGATGATCCTTGCGTTGCCCGTGCTCGCCGCCTGTGGCGCGCTGCTTCCCTCGGCGCCGTCCGACGACGAGGTGCTCGACGGCCCCATCGAGGGCCTGAGCGCCGCCCAGCTCGCCGTCTTTGCCGAGGGAGACGAGGAGTTCAACCGGACCTTCGGCGCCGAGGAGGGCGCCGGCCCGATGTTCGTCGCCAGCGCGTGCGGCTCCTGCCACGTCGGCGACGGCAAGGGCCACCCGGTGTTCAATCTGACCCGGTTCGGCCGGATGGTCGAAGGCGTGTTCGATCCGATGCGCGCGCTGGGCGGCCCCCAGGTGCAGAACCGCGCCGTGCAGCAGTACGTCGCCGAGGTCGTACCAGCCGGCGTCACCGGCGTCGCCGTGTTCACCGCACCCGCGGTGACCGGCCTCGGACTGCTCGAATCGGTGGACGACACCACGCTCCTCCGCATGGCCGATCCCGACGACCTCGACGGCGACGGCATGTCGGGGCGAGTGCAGCTCCTCGACGAGGACGACCTCATCGTGCAGGTCACCTCACTCGACGCGGTCGCGGACGAGAGCGGCCCCACCCGTGGCGTTCCCATCGGAGGCAAATACATCGGGCGATTCGGCAAGAAGGGCGTCACGGTGAACCTCCTGCATCAGACGGTGACCGCCTATCACCAGGACATGGGGCTCACCACGGATCTGGTGCTGGAGGACCTGTTCAACCGCCAGGTAGGGACGTTCGCCAGCGACGACGTCGCCGATCCCGAAGTCGGCTCGAGCACGGTGACTGCGGTGGTGTTCTACCTCAAGACGCTGCGGCCTCCTCCCCGCCGAAACGCGTCCGACCCGGCCGTCGTGGCGGGCGAAGCGCACTTCGCGGCGGCGGGTTGCGCCCGCTGCCATGTACCCACACTTCGGTCCGGCGCCTCACCTATCGGCCCGCTGAATGGGGCGGAGTTCCACCCGTACACCGACCTCCTGCTTCACGACATGGGGCCGGAGCTCGACGATGGATACACCGAGGGGATCGCCGCCACCTCGGAGTGGCGGACCGCACCGCTCTGGGGAGTGGGCCTCGCCGCCGGATCCCAGGGCGGGCGGATGCACCTGCTGCATGACGGCCGCGCGGGCAGCTTTCGGGACGCGATCGAGCTCCACGGCGGGGAAGCTTCAGCGAGCCGGGCTGCGTTCCGCGCCCTCACCACGGAGCAGCAGGAGGAGCTGTTCCGTTTCCTGGAGTCGCTCTGATGCTCGGGCGTCGCGAATTCCTGCGGAGGCTCGAGGTGTTGTCGGCGGGTGCATTGTGCGGTGCGCTGGCGCCGGGCCTCGCCGGGTGTGCCCGGTTCCAGTTCGTGAACAGCGGGGTGCAGGGGGGAAGGCTGGTCGTCAGCCGGCAGGAGTTCGGCGATGGACCCTTCGCGCTGGTCGAAGCGCCGAATCTCGCCATGCCCATCTACCTCTACCGCCATCCCGACGGCGAGTTCACCGCCGTGCTGACCCGCTGCATGCACCGCGGGTGCCAGGTGGAAGCTGCCGACGGGCACCTGGTGTGTCCCTGCCACGGCAGCGAGTACGACAACGCAGGCGGGATCCTCAAGGGGCCGACGGAGCTCCCGCTGATCCGGTTCCCCGTGGAAACGGACGCGGAGAACATCTATGTCGGGCTGTCAGAGGATGCCCAGAGGGCCAGAGGGCCGGACGGGGGGATGGCCGGATGGCCGGATGGCCAGGCGGGGCAGCCGTGAACTTGTCCCGCCGCGTCGCCTTCGTGGCCGCAGCTCTGGCCATCTGGCCCTCCGGCCCTCCGGCCCTCGCGCAGCAGCCGGACACCGCCGCGCCGCCGCGCCGCATCCGGGCACGGGTCGACAGCATTCCAGTCCAGGGCGGGGTCTATAACCGGCCGTTCCTCGCCTCCGTTGGGCGTACCGCCGTCGGAGGGTACGCGGAGGGAAATACCAATTACTTCCGACAGGACGGTGTCTCCGAAGGGTTCAACATGGAGCTCCGCCGGTTCAACGTCTTCCTCTTCTCGTCGATCGGCTCGCGCATCCGGTTTATTTCGGAACTGGAGTTCGAAGACGGCGCCGAAGAGATCGCGCTGGAAACCGCTCTAATCGACTTCATCGTCAATCCGTCGTTCGTGCTTCGAGCCGGCGTGCTGCTACCGCCAATCGGCGCGTTCAACGTGAACCACGATTCGCCGCGCTGGGATTTCGTGGAGCGCCCCCTCGTGTCCACCGAGATCATCCCCGCCACGCTGTCCGAGGTCGGCTTCGGGGCCCACGGCCGGCTCTTTCCCCGCGGGTTCACAGTCACCTACGACGCCTATCTGAGCAACGGACTGGGCGACGGGGTGATCCTGAACGACGCCGGACGCACGCGCCTCGCGAGCGGCAAGGGTACCGGGCTCGTGTCGGGTGACAACAATGGTCGCCCGGCCGTCTCCGGCCGGCTGGGCTTGCAGCGGCGGAACCTGGGCGAGATCGGTCTGTCCTATTACCGCGGGACCTACAACACCTTCGAGGTCGAGGGGCTCGAGGTGGACGTGAAACGCTCGGTTCGGCTGGCCGCAGTGGACGTGAACACCGAGATCCATTCGGTGAGCCTGCGGGGAGAGCTCGCCTTCGCCTGGATCGACGTACCGGTGGAGCTGGCCGACATCTTCGGCGAACGACAGTGGGGCATGCATCTCGATGCCGTCGTGCCGCTGTTCCGGCCGCGGATCCGCGGGCTGACCGATCCGGTCGTGAGCGCCATCGGACGGATCGAGCGGGTGGACTTCAACCGCGGGACCTTTGCGAGCACCGGCGATCCGATCGGCGACGAGATCGATGCGTTCACCCTTGGCCTGAGCTTCCGCCCGGCGGCGGGGACCGTCTTCAAGGCCAACTACCGCCACGAATCGATCCGCGACCTGCAGGGAAACGTCCCCGCAAAGCGCGCCGGGTTCCAGTTTGGTCTGGCGACGTACTTCTGACAGAACCGGCCGAGGGCAGGAGACGTTCTATCTGCGTCATTCGTTCCGCCCGACCCGATCCGCGCCGCAGCCGAAATGAGTGAACCCGTCCGGAGGCATCACTGGGTGGTCCGGGTCACCCATTGGCTCAGCGCGCTCCTGCTTCCCGCCCTGATCGCGAGCGGACTGCAGATCTATGCCGCGTTTCCCCATTTCGGCGAGAAGGGCAACGTGTATCCGGTCCCCAACCCGTTCGACGCGGACCAGTTCGGGCGGTTTCCCGAATGGGCGCGATTGGGTGGGTGGCTCGGCGGCGGCATCAACTGGCACTTCGCGCTTGCCTGGCCGTTCGTCATCATCGGCCTCATCTACGTGACCTATCTGGTGATCTCCGGTGAGTGGCGCCCGCTTCTGTTCCGTCCGCGTGACGTGCCTCGTGCATGGCAGATGCAGCTCTACTACCTCCGGCTGCGCCGTGACCATCCCGAGCAGGGGAAGCACAACGCGCTGCAGAAGGCCGCTTACACCTTCATCGTCGTGCTGGGCGCGCTCGCCGTGCTCACGGGGTTCGCGATCTACAAGCCGGTGCAGCTCGCCTGGCTCACCGCCCTGTTCGGCGGGTTCGAGCTGGCCCGGTACTGGCACTTCCTCACGGTCTGGGTGTTCGTCGGCTTTACGCTTATGCACGTGGCCCTGGTGTTCCTGGTCGATCCGGCGTCGCTCCGAGCGATGGTGACCGGCTGGTATCGTGGTCGCTTCCCGAGCCATGACTGAGCCGGGCGGCCGAATTTCCCGCCGTGACCTCCTTCGCCTGGCGGTGTCCGGCGGCCCTGCGGCGCTCGCCGCCTGCGGCTGGGACGGGGGGCGTCTTGTCCAACCGAGATTGCTGCAGATTTCGCGGCTCAACGACTGGGTCGGAGAGCACGTGCTGTTCAGCGGCGATCGGGTGGCGCCCACCTATCGCCCCGACCAGCGCAGCGGGAGGATGCCGAGTTACTTCATCACCCGGCGCGGACCCCCGACCTGGCCCGATGGAAGGGAGTGGGCGCTCGACGTCGGAGGTCTGGTGCGAAAGCCCATGCGGCTCCCCCGACCGATGCTGGAGGCGCTCCCGCGTCTCACCTATACGGTGAAACACCATTGTGTAGAGGGTTGGACAGCAGTCGCGACCTGGACGGGTGTGCCGGTGCGGGTCGTGGCCGACCTGGTCCAGCCCATGGAGCGAGCCCGATACGTCCGTTTCGACTCGTTCGACAGCGGGTTCTTCAACGGGTGGGACTGGGCCAGCGCGCTGCACCCGCAAACGATCCTGGCCTATGCGTTCAACGACCACCCCATCACACCGGACCACGGCGCGCCGCTCCGACTGTATTCCACCGTCAAGCTTGGCTACAAGCTGACCAAGTATCTGACCGGGATGACGTTCACGGAGGAGCGGCCCGGCGGATACTGGGAGGATCAGGGCTATCCCTGGTTCGCTGGGATCTGACCCGCCGCTTCCGCTAAAGCAGCTCCGATAGTATACTTCCGGGCTTCTCGAGTACCGCCCTGCCGGACTTCCTGGCCCGGCGGGGCGAACAGTAAAGCCGATAGTGGAAAGCTCATGAATCTCTCTGGTCCCAAGGTCAAGATCTCCCGACGCCTCGGCGTCGCGCTCACGCCCAAGGCCTCGAAGTATCTCGAGCGGCGTCCCTACGCTCCGGGGCAGCACGGACCCACCCAGCGGCAGGGCAAGCAGTCCAACTACAAGCGTCAGTTGCTGGAGAAGCAGAAGCTTCGGGCCCAGTACAACGTGAGCGAGCGCCAGCTCCGGAACTATTACCGCCAGGCCACCCGCATCCCCGGTAACACCGGTGCCGCGCTGCTCCGACTTCTCGAGACCCGGCTGGATGCCCTGGTGCTTCGCGCCGGGTTCGCCCGCACCATCTTCGCCGCGCGCCAGTACGTCCGGCACGGGCACGTGCTGGTGAACGGCAAGCGGGTGAGCATGCCCTCGCGCCGCGTGCTGCCGGGCGAGGTCATCGCCATCGCAGAGCGGAGCCGCACCAACCCGCAGATCATGCTCGCCGCGCAGGCTGCGCCGCGCGCCGCCGGCTATCTCGAGGTGAACGCAGAGAATATGAGCGGCAAGCTGCGGGAGCTGCCTGAGCTGGAGCAGATTCCGGTACTCTGCACCGTCGCGCTGGTGGTCGAGTACTACTCGCGCTGATCGGCTGGCTGGGTTCGGCCGGAGCCCTCCAAGAGTTTGGAGGGCTTTTCATTTGTTCGTCGGGTGTCCGCGATTTCTAGGGCTCGTCGCGGACCGGGAATTCGTCGAGCTCCTCGTCCGGGAACCGCGGCCCCTCGTCCAACGCCCCCAGGAGACGGGCCAGGAACCGATCGCGCTGAATCCGCAGCTCGTCCGGCTCTTCGTGGTAGGTGCGCTCGATCAGGCGGATGAGCCGGTGCCGGTCCTCGACCGACAGCGTTTCCCAGCGCGCGAGCTTGCTCCACACGGCCTCATGCGCTTGGAGCGCCTCGCCAAGGAAATACTCGATTCCCTGAGCGCCGGCGGCCATGACCTGCATGAGGTTCGGACCGGCCACGGCCAGCGCAGCGCCCGGTCCGCGGGAGACCAATCGGTCGACGTCGGCGAGATCCACGACTCCTTCCAGCACCAGATCGATGCACTCGCGCCAGACCGCCGCCAGAATCCGGCCGGAGGCATTGCCGACCACCTCACGCTGCAGGACGACGGGCTGCCGGTCGAGCGCGATGAACCAGTCCCTAACCTTCAGGGTGACCACGGGCGAGGTATGGGGTCCGGGCACGATCTCGATCAGCTGCACGATCTCGACCGGATCGAGCGCGTAGGCGACGAGGTGGCGGTCGGGCCGGCGGAGCCGGGCCGCGAGCGAGCTCGCGTGGAAGGATCCGGTGAGGCTCACGACGATGGCATCGCGCCCTGCGACCTTCTCGATCTGCTCCAGCAGCCGCTGTTTTGAGGGGAGATCGGTGGGCATCGCATCGAGGACGAGCTCCGCCTCACCTACAGCGTGCAGGAGGCTTCGACCGATTACCAGCGATGCCAGTGCACCCGCGGCTTCCAGCGGATCGGCCCGGCCCAGATCGGTGAGACGGCGCACGCGATCCGCGATCTCACGGCCGGCTCGCTGCAGCAGCGCCGACTCCGGATCATAGATGGAGACCGGCCACCCGCGACTGAGCGCCAATGTCGCCCAGCCCCGTCCGCGATGGCCGGCTCCGATCACGGCGACGCGCGGTCGGTCCTCGTCGTCCATGCGTATCCTCGGGTTAAGCGAGGGAGAGTGCGTCTAGGATAATATGGAACACGTCTTTACGCCTCGGGTATGGTGGCCTGCGATGCTGGGACGCGGCGCGTTGCTCTTGCTTGGGTGGTTGGCATCCGCCTCACCGGCGGTGGCACAGACTATAGCGATCGAACGGCGGCTGGCGGAGGAGCTTGGACTCCGAGTAGGTGACACGGTGCGGCTCGGGCCCGGCCCGGACTCGCTTCGAGCCGCCATGACCGTGGGGGCGATCTACGAGCCGCGTCCCGATCCATCCGGCGTGATGCGGCGCGACCGTCAGATTCGACTCCACCTTCCCGATCTCGCCGCGCTGACCGGGCACCCCGACCGAGTGGACCGGTTCGGCATCGCGGTCCGCCCCGGAGTCGCTCCCGAGAGTGCGGCCGCTCGGCTCGATCGAGCCGCCTTCGGCTTCCGGGCGCGACCCTCCACAGAGATCGCGTCCGGCTCGTCACAGACCTTTTTGGTGGTGAGCCGGTTTCACCGCGCCATCGGGGTGATCACCATAGTGGCGGGCGCCGTGTTCCTGCTCTGCATCATGCTGCTCAAGGTAGAAGAGCGGCGGCTCGATGCCGCGGTGATGCGGTTCGTCGGGGTTCGCCGCCGCACGATCTTCGCGGCGCTGCTGCTCGAGGCCGCCCTGGTAGCGGTCGCTGGCTCAGTGCTCGGAGTCCTGATGGCGTGGGCGGCATCCGCCGCGACCAACGCCTACTACCAGCGGTTGTTCGACACTCGCCTGGTGTTTTCGCTGGTGACCCCGGGCATCGCCGCGTTCAGCGTCGCGCTGTCGCTGGTGCTCGGCCTCGCCGTCGGAGCCCTTGCGGCGTGGCGCCTCGTCCGCACGCCGCCGATGGTGCTGTGGGGACGGGCGTGATGGAAGCTCTCTGGGGCGTCCGCAACCTCGGCCGTCATCCGCTGCGCACCGGGTTGTCGCTGCTGGGCATCGCGGTAGCGTCGGCGATGCTGCTCGACATGGTGATGCTGAGCGGCGGCATGGAACGCTCGTTCGAGCGGCTCCTGCTGGGGCGGGGTTACCAGATCCGGTTGAGTCCCAAGGGGACGCTCCCGTTCGACACCGAGGCCACGTTGAGTCGCGCAAGCGCGGTCATCGAAGCGGTGCGCGCCGATCCAGGAGTCGCCGCGGCTGGCGGCGTGCTCGGCGGGTCCCTCTATGCTCGCCTCGACGACTCTCTCCTAACACTGTTCGGCTACGGGATCGATCCGTCCGCCCAGGCCCTGTACCAGGTGATCGCGGGTCGCGATCTCGCGCCCGGCGACACGCTGGGCGTCATGTTGAGCGCGCCGGCGGCCCAGCTGCTCGGCGTAGGTCCGGGGGACAGCGTCCGGGTGGTCGGCGGGCTCGACCCTCAGCTCGCGTCGGCCGCGACCGAGCGATCGCTCGTGGTGCGGGGCCTCGCCCGCTGGCTCTACGATTATCGAGGCCAGCGGTCCGCCGGCCTGGTGCTCCCGCTGATGCAGCGGCTCACCCGCGGGGGCGACGACCGCGCGTCGCTGGTGATGGTGCGGGCTCGGAACGATGCGGACGTCGCCGCCGTCGCAGAGCGGCTGAGCCGCGATCATCCGCGGTTGCAAGTCAACAGCGTGGCGGACCTGGTCCAGCATCTCCGCGAGCGTCTGGTGTACTTCCGGCAGCTGTCCTATATCCTGGGCTCCATCAGCCTCATCGTGACCGTGCTGCTGGTCGCGACGCTGCTCGCGATCACCGTGAACGAGCGACTCGGCGAGATCGCCACCCTCCGGGCCATCGGTGTGAGCCGGCGAACCGTGGTGACTCAGGTTCTGGTGGAAGGCGCAGCTCTCACCGGGTTCGGGGCGGCACTCGGCGTGGGTTTAGGGCTGCTGACCGCGCGCTACCTCGATGCCATCCTGACCAGCTTCCCGGGCCTTCCCGCGGCGATCTCGTTCTTCGTGCCCGACAGTCGAAGCCTGGCCGCCGCCGGAGCGGTGCTGCTCGCGTCGGGCGCAGTCGCGGGACTCTATCCCGCCTGGCTCGCAGCACGCGCGCCGATCGCGGCAACGCTTCGCGCGGAGGCGACGTGAGCGTCGTGGTCGCCGCGGATCTCCGGCGCGACTACGCGATGAACGGCCAGGCGGTGCACGCGCTCCGCGGGGTGAGCCTCGCGGTCGCTCCGGGGGAGTACGTCGCGATCGCCGGCCCGTCCGGCTCAGGCAAGTCCACGCTGCTCCATATCCTCGGCGGAATCGACAGCCCATCGTCGGGAACGGTGAGCCTCGAGGGTCGGCGGCTCGACCTGCTCTCCGATCGTGAGCTGACCCGGCTTCGGCTCACCCGCCTCGGTTTCGTGTTCCAGCGGTTTCACCTGCTGCCGGTGCTCACCGCGCTGGAGAATGTCGAGCTTCCCATGGCTGAGGCGGGAATGGAGCGAAACGCACGGCGCGGGCGTGCGCGCGAGCTGCTGCAATACGTGGGCCTCGGCAGCCGCGCGGGACATCGGGCGACCCAACTCTCGGGCGGAGAGATGCAGCGGGTCGCGATCGCCCGTGCGTTGGCCAACCGACCGGCGTTGCTCCTTGCCGATGAGCCAACCGGCGAGCTGGACGGAGAGACCGGCCGCGAAATCCTCGATTTGTTCCGCAGGATCAACCGGGACGGCGCGACGCTCGTTGTCGTCACCCACGACGACCGCCTCGCCACGGAGGCGACCCGCGTGATCCACATGCAGGACGGCCGCATCGTGAGGGGGGCGACGGAATGATTGCGACGCTCGCTTTTCGGCACCTACGGGTGAAGCCGCTTCGATCGCTGTTCCTGCTGCTCGGCTTCTCGCTTGGTGTCGGCGTCATGGTAGTGCTGCTGAGCGTGGGGGAGGCCATGCTCGATCAGTCGCGTGACGTTTCCCTCATCGGCGGCGGGGAGGTCACGGTGTTGCCCGAAGGGATCGACATCGAAGCGATGCGGAGCGGCGGAGTCAGCGGGATGTTCTTCGGGATCGATCGTGCGCGGTATCTCACCCGCGTGGTCTTCGGCGGCCCTCGGCATCGGGACATCGTGCGCGCCGTGGCGCCGGCGATCGAGAATGAGGTGCTGTACCTGGCAACCCGGCGAGGCGACACGGTCGTCGTGCGGGCCGGTGGGGAGATACCCAGCCGGGCAGCGGCGGTGGCTGCAGCGCTCGACCTTCGCGCGGGTGTCTGGCGCGATTCCGAAGCCGATTCGGCCTGGGTGGCGCCCACCGTGCAGCGGCTCTACGACGAGCTGGACCGCTTTCATATCCCGCCGGTCCGCGACACCTCATGGGGCGAGTGGCACTATTTCAACGTGATCGCCGGACCCGGCGAATGGTGGTACCTGAGTTACCTGATTGGCGGGGAGGTGCCCACCGGGCGGTGGGGCGGTCAGGTCCTGCTGACCCACCGGCGGCCCGACGGCGGATACGATCGCTTCACCGCCGGCGTACCCGCCGAGCGAATCCGGTTCGATACCACTCGCGCCGACCTCGTTCTGGGTGAAAGCCGGGTGGAGCAGCGGGACGGCGAATATCGCCTCCGCGCGCGGGCCCGTGGACCGGCGGGCGACGCAGCACTCGATCTCGTCATCCGCCCGCTTCCCCGGCGGTATTTTCCGCCCGCCGAACTCCGGGCCGATGCCTTTGTGTCCGGCTACGTCGTTCCTGGGCTGGGTGCGCGCGCCAGCGGCCGCGCCTGCGCCGCCGGGCGTTGCGTTGAACTCAGCGATGCGCCCGCCTACCACGACCACAACTGGGGTGTCTGGCGCAGCGTGACCTGGGAATGGGGAGCCGCGAGCGGATCGTGGCTCAGCCTGCTGTACGGCGGCGTTTACGCTCCGGACAGCGTGACGGCAGGCACTCCGTTCTTCCTCACGCTGGTGGATTCCCTCGGCGCCCGCCAGGTGTTGCGCTTTCGGGAGGTGTCCTACGAGGGATCCCGGGCGGCGGGTGGGGCGGCGGGTCGGGAAGCTGGCGTGCTTGCCCCCGAACGATTCGAGATCATGGGGACCCGGGAGGGCGATAC
>DASSUE010000251.1:0-10620 GCA_035707305.1 Gemmatimonadales bacterium | reverse complement strand
CAACACGCTCATCAGGAGCCCGAGAAAGGCGCCGAACAAGCCCATCAGCAGTTTGAATGCGACGACCGCGACGATTGCGAAAAGCGCGAAGCCAGCCAGGGTCCGCAGCATGATATCTTCTCTCCCCATCCCGGGTCGCCGGCTATACGCCCGAACGTTTCAAAAAGTTTCGTCGAGCAACTAAGTGCCTGAAAACTACGACGTTGTCGTGGTCGGCGGAGGCGTCGTCGGCGCCGCCTGCGGCCGCGAACTGGCTCGGAACGGTCGCCGGGTGGCGATCCTGGACCCCGGCGGGGCCCGAGGCCAAGCCTGGACAGCCTCAGCCGGAATGCTTGCCCCGCAAATCGAAGGCCGCCAAGGCGATCTGCTGTTCGAGCTGGGGATGGCCGGTCGCGAGCTCTACTCCACCTTAGCCGACAGTCTCCGCGAAGCGACCGGGATCGACGTGGGTCTATGGCGGGGCGGAAGCCTGTCGCTCGCCATGAACGAGAGCGAGGCCGAGGATCTCCGGTCCAAGGTCGCGTGGCAACGTCAGCAGGGGCACGTCTGCGACTGGCTCGGCGCGGCGGAGGTACGCGAGCGATATCCATGGGTGGGCCGCACTACCGGTGCGCTCTGGGCGCCGCACGAAGGCGCGCTCGATCCGGTGAAGCTGGTGGAGGCGTTTCGGGCCGATGCCCGCGCTCACGGCGCCCAGCTGATCGACGATGAGGCGGTGTCGGTGGATCAGCGGGGGGATCGGATTCTCGGCGTCGCGGGCCGACGCACCCGGTATCCGGCGCTTGACGTAGTGCTGGCGGCAGGGGCGTGGGTTCGGATCCTCCGAGGTCTGCCCCGCCCGATGGCCGTCGAGCCGGTGCGGGGGCAGATGCTGGCGATGCCGTGGCCGGAGGGCGTGGAGCGCGCCATCGTGTACCATGGCGACTGCTATTTGCTGGCTCGGGGGGACGAAGTGATCGCGGGGTCGACAATGGAAAATGCCGGCTACGATGCCACGGTCACCTCCTCGGGGCTCGGACGCATCCTCTCCGCAGTCGTCGCGCTCTGTCCCCCGCTCGGCGGGCTACAGGTGAGCCGTTCGTGGGCCGGCTTGAGGCCGATGACGCCGGACGGCGTGCCGATCCTGGGTCCCGAGCCCCGGCTCCCCGGCCTCTGGTATGCGGCCGGTTACGGCCGCCACGGCGTGCTTCTCGCCGGGATCACCGCCATGCTGCTTCGACTGATGATGAACGGTCAGACACCGACCGAAGATCTCACCGCGCTTCGGCCGGACCGCTTCTTCGACTGGTAAGAGCCGCCGACCCTCCAGCTCTACGTTCCGGGCCGTCCCCGCGGATTCGTCGGCCCGCCGACACATCCAATCGCATCCAACCGGCGTAACCCTGGCACACGTGGCTTCCACCACACCTGCACAGGAGACAACGCCCAATGCCTTTTCCATCGCTGGCCGGACGTGCGCGCATCGCGGCGGCTGGTGTCGCGGCGGCCCTGACCACTGCCGCCATCGTCCGGGTCGCGGTAGGCTCGGATCACCAGGACACGCCGCTGGTCGAGCTCAACGCCGAGCAGGACATGACCGATGTCTACGCGTTCCCCGGATCGGCGCCCGGGCGGATCGTCCTGGCGCTCAACAGCCGGGCGTTTCTCACGCCGGCGCAGAGCCCGGGCGCGAGCTTCGATCCCAACCTCCTCTATCAGTTCAAGATCGACAACGACGGTGACGCCGTCGAGGACGAGGTTATCCAGATCACCTTCACCGGCAGCGGCACCGCGCAGCAGGTGCAGGTTCGCGGCCCGGTCGATCCTCCAGTCCCCGGTGCGATGCAGAACCAGGTGGCCGATGTATCCCCCGCGGTGAGCGGCGGGCTCAACACCGTGCTGGGTACCGCCTCGGGGATGCAGGTGTTCGCGGGTTCGCGCGACGACCCGTTTTTCATCGATCTCGAGGCAGCCTTCTGCATCCTGCCGGATCGCAAACCGTCCACCGGCACGCTCAGCCAGCCCTGCGCGCTCAGCCCGAATCCGTCGGCCCCGTTTTTCTTCCGCAACCCGGGCATCAACTATGTGGCAGGCTTCAACGTGCTTTCGATCGTCGTGGAGCTGCCGAGTTCGCAGATCGAGAACGGCGCGCCCGGCAAGCTCGGCGTGTGGGGCACCATCAGCCGCTGATCATCAACCATGACCAACTCCACGAGGACACTTGCGATGCTCGTTTCGACGCTCTTCCGGCCGGTCGGCCGCGCGATCCGCGCCGCCGCTGCCACCGGACTGGTGCTGGCGGCTGGCTGTGACGACGGCGCCAACGCCCCGACCCAGACCAGGATGTTCGATCAGGTCCAGCGGCTCGGTAACCCGCTGGTCAGCGAGGTGCTGCTGCTCAAGCGGGACCATCCGACTCACGGCAGTATTGGCCCCGCCGACGATGCATCGCTCACGGCGCCGCTTGCGCTCGCGTTCCTCACCGGCCCGGGCAGCGTTGCCGGCCGCTCGTCGGACTATGCCAACGTACTCGGCAGCGTGCTGATCCCCGACATGCTGATCGTGCAAACCGACAAAGATCCCGCGACGGCCGCCTGGCTCAACTGGGTCGGCGTCGCCCCGCTCGCGAACGGCTGGGGCGGGCGAAAGCTGGAGGACGACGTGGTCGATCTCGCGCTGCTCGCCGTGTTTGGAGATCCCTTCGGCCTGGATCCGTCCGGCGCATCGGGCAAGGACGCGCTCACGACCGACAACGTCGCGTTCGATTCGCCGGGCGTGACCACGGCGTTCCCCTACCTCGCACCACCGAACTGATGCGAGCGCGTGCGCGCTTGATCGTAGCTGCGCCGCTGGTAGCGGCGCTCGGGCTCGGGGGCACGGTCCTCGGCGGGTCGCTCCCCGCCGCTGGGCCGGGTTCTGGGGAACGGGCGCCGCTCGCGGATGCCACGATCCGCGATCAGGACATCGCGTTCTACGAAGCCCGGACCGCGCGCGACCCGGCCGGCGCGCTGGATCGAACCCGCCTGGCCACCCTGTATCTCGCACGGGCGCGAGAGCTCGGTGCCGAGCCCGATCTGGTCCGCGCCGAGTCGACGGCTCGCGCGTCGCTCGCCCGGCGCCGGCCGCACAACAGCGGCGCGCTCGCTGTGCTGGCCGGCGCGCTACTCGGCCAGCACCGGTTCATCGAAGCCCGCGACGCGGCGCGGGAGCTGGCGGTGGCGGAGCCGGAATCACCTGCTGCCCGCGCGCTCCTAGGCGAAGTGCTCCTCGAGTTGGGGGAGTACCGCGAGGCGCGAAGCATGTTCCTCGCCCTGCGGGGCCAAGGTCGGGACCCGGCCGTGGCAACCAGGCTGGCTCGTTGGCACGAACTGGAAGGCCGGCCCGCCGAAGCGGACCGGCTGCTTCGCGTCGCGAGGGACCGCGCGCTCGCGCTGCACGGCATCTCCCGCGAGCAACGGGCGTGGTTCCACCTGCGGGTGGGCGATCTCGCGCTCCGCTATGGGCGCCTGAGCGAAGCCGCGGCGGCACTCGACGCCGGCTTGGCTGACGCGCCCGACGATCACCGGCTGCTTGCGGCCCGGGCACGGCTGGCGGCCGCCCGGCATGCGTGGGCCGAGGCCATCGCGTTCGGGAATCAAGCGCTGGCCGCTTCGGTCGATCCGGCGACCCTCGGCCTTCTCGCCGATGCGCATCTCGCGCTCGGCGATACCGCGTCGGCGCTGGAACAAGAGCGCGTCATGGACGTCGCACTGCGGGGCCAGCGCGGACCGTCCCATCGAGCCTGGAGCCTTCACCTGCTCGACCGCGGCCGGGACGTGCCCCAGGTCCTGGTCCGCGCCGAGGACGAGCTTCGGACCCGCCGCGACGTGTACGGCTGGGACGTGTATGCGTGGGCGCTGCACAAGGCCGGGCGCCGGGAGGAGGCCGCCGCTGCCATCGACAGCGCCATGGCGCTCGGAACCAAAGACCCGCTGCTCGCGGCACACGCGCGAGCCATCAGAACCACGCCGTGAGCGAGCTGACCACGTATTTCCGGCTCGGTGTCGGCCACATTCTCGACGCTCGGGCGATCGATCACCTTCTGTTTCTCGTCGCGCTCGCGGCCGGGTACCGGCTGGCCGAATGGCGCGATGCGGTGTGGGTCGTGACCGCATTCACGGTGGGACATTCGATCACGCTCGCGCTGGCGGCGACGGATGCCCTGGTCCTGCCGACCGATGCCATCGAGTTTCTCATTCCGCTCACGATCGTCGCCACGTGCGTGGAGAACCTCGCGGCCGGTCACCGCCACCCGCTCGGCCCCGGCCGGCTCTACCGCCCCGTTCTCGCCGCCGTGTTCGGGCTGGTACACGGCGCCGGGTTCGCCAACTACTTGCGCGGGTTGTTTCTCGACTCCCTCACCGTTCCGCTGCTCGGTTTCAATCTTGGTATCGAGGCTGGCCAGCTTGCGGTGCTGGTAGCGTCGGCGTTGGCACTTGCCGTGCTCGACCGGCTGGCATCACACCGAATGCGCGTGACCGCGATTTCGACTGTCGTGCTCGTGCTGGCGGCCCGGATGGCGGTGGAGCGACATCCGTGGCAGCCGTGACCGCGCTGCTCGGGGGGGCCGTTCTCTGGGGGATGCTGGTCGGGGTTCATCCGATGCACACCTCGGTCACCGATCTCGTGCACGATCCCCGAAGCGGCCAAGTGACGATCGTCATCCGGGCATTCGTCGACGACTTCTCCAGCGCGGCCGGGGGCGTGGGAGATTCGATCGCGGCCGCGTATCTCCGAGGGCGGCTCTCGCTGACCGACCGGACCGGACGATCGGTGGTGCTCAAGCTGGAGCGCGTCGAGCCGGCTGGCGATGCGGTCCTGCTCAGGCTCCGCGGCCACGCGCCAGCCGGCCTGTCGGGCGGGCGCCTGCTTCAGGCGCTCCTGTGTGATCGGTTCGACGACCAGGTCAACGTTGTCCGCGTGGCCGCCGGCCTGCGGCGGGTGAGTCTCCTGTTCGTCGCGGGCGACGAAGCCAAGACTCTGCCGTGAGTTGGCGCGAAAATCCTGCTTGTCCCCATGCAACTCCGGGGTATAGACTTTGGGCGCTTTTCGCGCCTCCCCGAGCCGGAGTCGTTTCAGCGCATGGTCGATGCCCAGCGGACCGCACCTCTCAGCCGTCGATAGCGAGCTCGTTGCCCGGGCCGGCGCGGGCGACGAACGCGCGATGACCGATCTCTACGACCGATACGGCAGCGTCGTTTACACGGTCGCGTATCGCGTGGTCGGAGAGCGGGCCGACGCCGAGGAAGTGGTGGTCGAAGCCTTCGCGCAGGCCTGGCGCGACGCGGGCCGCTTCGAGGCGGCGCGCGGATCGGTGGCGGCCTGGCTCACTATGATCGCGCGCAGCCGCGCGCTCGACCTGGTGCGGGCGCGAGGGCGGCGCGAGCGGCTCATGGCGAGCGCGGCCGGGGCGGGGCCTGACGCCTCCGCGTCGGCCGCCGATCCGGCCGCGAATCCCGCTGAGCGGACGGAGCAGGACGAACGGCGCCGCATCGTGCGCCAAGCGATGGAAAGCCTTTCGCCGCCCCAGCGCCAGGCCATCGAGATGGCATACTTCGAGGGGCTGTCGCAGTCGGAAATCGCGGAGCGGCTGGGCGAGCCGCTGGGAACCGTGAAAACACGGGTCCGGCTCGGCATGCAGAAACTTCGCGAGTCGCTGCGGCCGTATTTCTTCGAGCCGGTGATATGAGCACTCCCGACGACACCGAGTTGCGCGATCTCGCGGCCGCCTACGTGCTCGGTGCCCTGGCTCCTGAGGAGGCCCGGGCGTTCGAGGCGTACCTCGCGAGCTCGCCGGAGGCTCGTCGCGAGGTGGCTGAGTATCGGGAAACGGCGGCCCTGCTCGCGCTGGGAGGGGATGAGCGTCGTCCCCCGCCCGAGCTTCGCGCCCGGGTTCAGGCCGCGGTGGCCGCGACGAGGGAACGCCCGCTCAGGGTGGAGCGCCGCTCGCCGTGGCGTCCCATCGCGTGGGTCGGGCTCGCCGCAGCTGTGCTGGCGGCGGTCGGACTCGGCGCCCGCACCCGGAGTCTCGGCCGGGAGCTCGCCGCGCGCGACAGCACGATCGCCGAGCTCGAGCGGCGGGTGGATGAGCTGGGCCAAGGCGTATTCGATCGCGACGCGATCCTGGCCGCCGTTCTGTCTCGCGACGTCCGACTCGTTCAGCTCACTGCGAGCGGGAATCCTGATCCGGCCATTCAGATTTTCTGGGACACGGCCAGAAACACGGCGCTGGTGAACGCCATCAGACTCAAGCCCCCCCCCACCGGACGCACCTATCAGCTCTGGTGGATCCGGGACGGGAAGCCGGTGCCGTCGGTCACCTTCGACGTGCGGCCGGATGGCGCCGGCCTGGTGCGGGGCGTGAGCGTTCCGTCCGATGGTGTGCTGAGTGCGGCCGCCGTTACGGAGGAACCGTCCGGCGGCTCGCAGCAGCCAACCAGCCCAATCCTTCTGGTGGGGACGTTGCCGAAATCGTGACCGTCAGATTGATCGTCAACCAGGGATTGCGGGCTTTCATCGGCGGGCTGACGGCGGTCGTCATTACCGGACCGTGGTTCGCCCTCGCGGCGCAGCGAGCCGCGGTCGAGCGCGAGCGGGAGGAGTTTTTTCGCTGGCTCGCCTCCGCCCCGACCTCTCCGCTCGCCGCGGTCGCGTTGGTCGTCGTCGGATCGGGCATCCGCCTGGGACCCGCCGGATCGGATGTGCCGCTCAACCAGCTGCCTGAATATCGAGTCAGTGAACGAAACGGCCGTGTCGTTCTCACAGGTCCGGAAGTCGTTCGTCCGTTGCCGCGGGGCCGCACGGTGACAATCGGCCGGCACACTCTTCTGGCGGCCGGGCCGGCCGGTCGGACGACGCTCACCGTCTTCACCGCCCCGCCGCGAGTTGAGACCAAGCCACCCAAGTGGTACGCCTACGATCCCGCCGCCACCATCGAGGTCACGCTGAAGCCTCCGGCGCGCCCAGGCACGGTTCGGGTTCTCGGCGCCGATGGTGTCGAGGTCGAGGCCACGGAGGCAGGAACCGTGGCCGCATCCGTGAACGGTGCGTCGGCGGTGCTGTCGGTGCGTCGGATGCCCGGCGCAACCCCCGAAGAGAGCGAGCTCGAGGTGTACTTCCGCGACCAGACCAATGGAAAGGGCACCTATCCCGCCGGTCGGTTCGTGGCGCTGATTCCAGCTGGCGAGGGACGCTATCGGCTCGATTTCAATCGGGCCCACAATCCATTCTGCGCCTACAGCAGCGTGTACCCCTGCCCAGCGCCGTGGCGGGGCAACACCATCGCCGCGCGGGTCGAAGCCGGCGAGCGGTACGCCGGCGGTGGGCTCGATCCCGCGAACATCCCAACGCAGTGACGATGACAGGTCGTTTCGCTCTCCTCGCACTGGTTGCCGGACTGTCCGCCTCCGCCGGGACCTCCGGGCCGGCTGGTGAATGGAAGGCGGCGCTCGATCTCGCTGGAGGTCCACTCCGCTTCGCCGTCGTGTTGGCGGAGAGCGGCACGACCTGGAAGGGTCGGCTGTGCAACGGCGATCGGTGCGAGCCGTTCACCCGCGTCGAGGCACGGGGCGACAGTCTGACACTCGAGCTGGCCGACTACGCGGCTGCGATCGACGCTCGGCTCACCGGAGACTCGATGATCGGGGCCTATCACAACGTCGGGAGTCGCGGTCCCAGGACCATCCCCTTTCGCGCGGCGCGGGGCAGCTGGCCGAGAGAACCTGGGCCGGAGCGGCTACTGGGGCGGTGGGACGCCTCGTTCTTCGGCGATTGGGGCACGAGCCCGCGGGTTTTCGAGTTCAGGAACGGTCGCGCGGGGCTGGAAGGCACGGTGATCTCGAACAGCGGCGACTACGGCCTTTTTTGGGGTCGCGCTCACGCCGACAGCTTTTCCATCGCGCATTTCGACGGCTCGTTCGTGTACATGCTTACCGGGCGGCTCGACGGGGACACGCTGCGCGGCGTTTTCCATGCCGGCCTCCGCACTCAGACGCCATGGAAGGCGGTGCGAAGCACCGGGCGGCCGCACCTCAAGCCGCCCACCGAGGTGACCCGCGCCGATACGACCGAGTCGTTCCGCTTTTCGTTTCCGGACTTGAGCGGCAACGTGGTCAGCCAGGCGGACCCACGATTGCGCGGCAAGGTGGTGCTGCTGGACGTGTTCGGCACCTGGTGCCCGACCTGCCACGACGCCGCGCCGATGCTGGTGAGGCTCTGGCACAAGTACCACGCCCGCGGGCTCGAGATCGTCGGCGTCGCTTACGAGGTCAGCGGCGACACGGCGATCGACGGCGCGCTGGTTCGCCGGTACCGCGACAAGTTCCGTATCCCGTACCCGTTGCTATTGGGTGGAATCAGCGATACGGAGGTCGCCGCCGCGACGCTCCCGCAGCTCGACGGATTCGGGGCGTTCCCGACGACTATTTTTCTCGGCCGGGACGGGAAGGTGAAGCGAGTGCACGCCGGATTCTACGGCCCCGCCACAGGGCCGCAGCACGGAGCGCTGGTCCGGGAATTCGAGCGCGCAGTGGAGCGGTTGTTGAGCGTCCGCTAGGACGAGTCACGATTTGGCTTGCTCACCAGCACGGGGGCGGTGGCGTCAGAGTCGATCTTGAATTCGATCCACTCGCCCTTGAGTGCATGGCCCGGGACACCGCACAGGAGCCAGTACCAGCCGGGCTGGTCGGCGTCGAAGCGGGTGACGTCGCGGCTTCCCGCCTCGAGCCCGGTGGTTACCGCCTTGGTCATCGCGTTGTCCAGCGCGGGTTGGCCGCCCTCGGTCGGGATCTTTTCGCGCTCCGCCATGAGTACGAGGCTGTGCGGCGCTGTCGAGTCGCGCGATTCCCACTGCCACGCCACGGTCCATCCCCGCGGCACCACAACCTGGACGTCCCCGTTGTGGTGGCCGCTGATCAGCGCGGACGACGTTCCTTGCTGCGCGGTGATGTCCAGCCGGAGCGACACTGCCTTGGCAGCGCTGTCCACGGTCAGCCACGATTCGGCGCCCTGCGCGGCCCCGGTGTGGGAAACGACGGCAAGCAGCAGCGGCACGGCAACGAGATACCTGGACACGCAGCACACTTTCGGTCTGGCCCCCTGTTAGGGTGAACGGTAACTTCCCAACCTTCATGGTCGTACGCACGACGCGGGCCGAAAACTAGTCGAGGAGCGAATGGCAGGTCTGTTGTCGCGCGAACGAATCATCGCGGGCCCAAGCTTCAACCGGTGGTTGGTGCCGCCCGCAGCGTTGGCGATCCATCTCTCCATCGGCGTCGCCTACGGCTTCAGCGTGTTCTGGCTCCCGCTCAGCCGCGCGATCGGCGTGTCGGAGGGCCGCGGTCAACCGCTCCCGTGCCCCGCGGACGTGAGCTTCGTGGCGCGCATGTTCACGACGACGTGCGACTGGAAGATCAGCGACCTTGGCTGGATGTACACGCTGTTCTTCGTCTTTCTCGGCTCCTCCGCGGCTATCTGGGGTGCGTGGCTCGAACGCAGCGGGCCACGGAAGGCGGGGGTCGTGGCAGCGTTCTGTTGGGGTGGTGGCTTTCTGCTCTCGGCGCTCGGCGTGTACCTCCACCAGCTGTGGCTGATGTGGCTAGGCTCGGGCATCATCGGCGGCATCGGGCTTGGACTGGGCTATATCTCGCCCGTCTCCACGCTGATCAAGTGGTTTCCGGACCGGCGAGGCATGGCGACCGGAATGGCCATCATGGGCTTCGGTGGCGGCGCCATGATCGGGTCACCCTTGGCCGACCGCCTGATGAAGGCGTACGCGACGCCCAGCTCGGTGGGCGTCTGGGAAACGTTCGTTACGATGGGCCTGATCTACTTTGTCGCGATGCTGTGCGGCGCGTTTGGCTACAGAGTGCCGCCGGCCGATTGGGGCACCGCGCCAGCGATACCCCGAAACCGCGCGAACACCACCGAGCACGCCGCGCTCCGGGCGGGCATGATCACGACGCGGAATGTGCACGTGAACGAAGCGTGGAAGACGCCGCAGTTCTGGCTCCTCTGGGGTGTGTTGTGCCTTAACGTGAGCGCGGGTATCGGCGTTATCGGCATCGCGTCCCCGATGATCCAGGAGGTGTTCGGCGGACGCCTGATGGACGTGCCGGGTGTTGCGTTCCGGGATCTGGGTGCGACCGCGAAGGCGGAGCTCGCCACCATCGGCGCGGCGTTCGCGGCGCTTCTCAGCGTGTTCAATATCGCCGGTCGAATCTCCTGGGCCTCGCTCTCGGACTACATTGGCCGGAAGCGCACCTACATGATCTTCTTCACCCTCGGCGCAGCCCTCTACGCCGCGGCTCCCTGGGCCGCGCGGATCGGCAGCGTCGCGCTGTTCGTGGCGATCTTCTGCATCATTCTGACGATGTACGGCGGCGGATTCGCCACCATTCCCGCGTACCTGGCCGACATCTTCGGGACCAAGTTCGTCGGCGCCATTCACGGCCGGCTCCTCACGGCGTGGTCCGTCGCGGGGATCCTGGGCCCGGTGCTGGTCAACTACATCCGCGAGGCACAGATGGAGCAGGGCGTGCCGGCAGCGCAGGCGTACAACGTCACGATGTACATCCTGGCTGCGTTGCTGGTGGTGGGTTTCTT
>DASSUE010000250.1:0-7536 GCA_035707305.1 Gemmatimonadales bacterium | reverse complement strand
AAGATGCTGCCACGTGCCGCCGGCGCCCGGAACTACACCCAGTGCGATTCGATGCTGATCGGGAACCGGTGTGGCGCGCACACGTTCCCGTACATCGACGTGCAGAATCCCACCGCGTCGGTCGAGCACGAGGCCTCGACCTCGAAGATCGGTGAAGACCAGATCTTCTATTGCAAGCAACGAGGCCTCAACACCGAGAATGCCATTTCGATGATCGTCAACGGATTCTGCAAAGAGGTGTTTCAGGAACTGCCGATGGAGTTCGCCGTGGAAGCGCAGAAGCTGCTCGGCGTGAGCCTGGAAGGCAGCGTAGGATAACGGCTCGCGTTCAAACTTTTCGGAGACGACATGCTGGAAGTCAGGGATCTTCGGGCGTCGGCAGGTGACAAGGAAATCCTCACCGGGGTCACGCTCACGGTTCGGGCGGGCGAGGTGCACGCGATCATGGGCCCGAACGGCTCGGGTAAGAGCACCCTCGCTCAGGTGCTGGCCGGGCACCCGGCGTATGAGGTCACGGCCGGGGAGGCCCGCTTCGAGGGGAAGGATTTGCTCGACATGGAGCCCGAGGAGCGAGCGCAGGCCGGCGTGTTCCTGGCGTTCCAGTATCCGGTCGAGATCCCCGGTGTCACCAACGCCTACTTCTTGCGGGCGGCGTTCAACGAGCTGCGAAAGGCCCGTGGACAGGAGGAACTGGATCCGATCGACTTCCTGGAGATTCTCGAGGAGAAGCTCAAGGTGGTCGAATGGGGTCCGGACATCATGAGCCGGGCCGTCAACGCCGGGTTTTCCGGGGGCGAGAAGAAGCGTAACGAGATCCTTCAGCTCGCCGTGCTTGAGCCCAAGCTGGCGATCATGGACGAAACCGATTCGGGCCTCGACATCGACGCGCTGCGGATTGTCGCGGCTGGGGTCAACAAGCTGCGCAGTCCCGATCGGTCGTTCGTGGTGGTGACCCACTACCAGCGACTGCTGAATTACATCGTTCCCGACTTCGTTCACGTGCTTTCGGGCGGGCGGATCGTCAAGTCGGGGGGCAAGGAATTGGCGTTCGAGCTCGAAGCTCGTGGGTACGACTGGGTCGAGGAAGCTGCGGGGGTGGCGTGATCGACACCTATCAGCGCCAGTTCGAATCGTTCGCCGCGAACGGCGGACGTGACGGTCCCAGCTGGCTGCCCGAGCTCCGGCGGGTCGCCATGGACGAGTTCTCTCGGGTGGGGTTTCCGACCGCGCGGGACGAAGAATGGCGCTTCACGCCGGTGTCGCCGATCGTGCAGGCGCGGTTCGAGCCGGCGGCGCCGGTCACCGTCGATCCGTCCGCCTTGGTCCCGTTTCTGTTCGGCCATGCCGAGTGGCCGCAGCTCGTCTTCGTCAACGGCAAGCTCGCGCCTGAGCTGTCGTCGGTGCCCGCGCTGCCCCGGGGCGTTCGCGTGGGCAGCTTGGCGGCGGCGCTCACGACCGATTCCGCGCTGGTCGAGCGGCATCTGTCGCGGTACGCGCGCCCCGAGACGACCGCATTCACCGCGCTCAACACCGCGCTGATGCGGGACGGGGCCTTCGTGTACGTCCCAGCCGAAACGACGGTCGATCTTCCGATTCACCTGTTGTTCGTGGCGACCGCCGGCGCCGCTGCGGCGGCGCATCCCCGCAATCTGATCGTGGTCGAGCGCGCGGCGCGCGCCTCGGTTGTCGAGAGCTACGTCGGCCTCGACGGCGACGCGACCTACCTCACGAACGCGGTGACCGAGGTGTACTCGGGCGAGGACGCCTGGACCGAGCACACCCGGCTTCAACGTGAGACCGAGAAGGCATATCACGTGGGGCTGACCCAGGTGGCGCAGGCGCGTGGCAGCCATTACCGCTCGTTCACCCTCGCCGTGGGCGCGGCGATCAGTCGCCACAACCTGCACGTGCAGCTGAACGCGCCGGGGATCGAGACTCTCATGTACGGGTTGTACCTGACCCGGGGCGACCAGGTAGTCGACAACCACACAGCCATCTTCCACGACCATCCGAACTGCAACAGCTGGGAGGTCTACAAGGGCGTGCTCGACGACCGTTCGCGGGCCGTGTTCAACGGGAAGGTGTTCGTGAAGCCCGAGGCCCAAAAGACGGATGCGAAACAGACGAACCGGAACCTGCTCCTCTCGCCGTCGGCCAAAGTCGACACCAAGCCGCAGCTCGAGATCTTCGCCGACGATGTCAAGTGCACCCATGGCGCGACGGTCGGGTTTCTCGACCCCGGCGCCCAGTTCTATCTCCGCAGCCGCGGTGTGCCGGCCGAGGCCGCGCGACGAATGCTCACCTATGCGTTCGCTGGTGAAGTTGTGAACGAGGTGGCGCTCGAGCCGGTGCGGCAGGCACTCGATCGGCTCGTTCTGCAACGGCTGGCCCAGTGACGGCACTGAGTTCGCCGCCAGCCCCGGCTCCCCCGCTCGACGTCGCGCGGCTCCGCGAGGACTTTCCGATCCTCGCCACGACGGTTCGCGGGAAGCCGCTGGTCTACCTCGACAACGCTGCCACGACGCAGAAGCCGCAGGCGGTGCTCGACGCCCTGGTCCACCACTACGCCGCACAGAATGCGAACATCCACCGCGGGGTGCACTGGCTGAGCGAGCTCGCGACCGCGGCCTACGAAGGGGCTCGCGCTCGGGTCGCGTCGTTTCTGGGTGGAGCGACGCCGCGCGAGGTCGTGTTCACACGGGGCGCCACCGAGGCCATCAATCTGGTCGCGCAGAGTTGGGGTCGGACGTTTCTTCGCCCCGGCGACGAAGTGCTGGTCACCGGCATGGAGCACCACGCCAACATCGTTCCATGGCAGCTCCTGGCCGAGCAGACCGGGATCGTGCTTCGCGCGGCGCCGGTCACCGACGAGGGCGAGCTCGAGCTCGAAGCGTTCGAGGCCCTGCTGACCGACCGGGTGAAGCTCGTTTCAGTGGTCCACCTTTCCAACGCAATCGGCACCATCAATCCGGTGCGCCGGCTCGCCGACCTGGCACACGCGCGCGGCATCCCGCTTCTGATAGACGCGGCTCAGTCGGTCTCTCATCTGCCGGTCGATGTCACCGACTTAGACTGCGACTTCCTCGCGTTCTCGGGCCACAAGGTGCTCGGCCCCACCGGCATCGGCGTGCTGTGGGCGCGCGAGTCCCTGCTCGAGCGCATGCCGCCGTGGCAGGGCGGGGGCGACATGATCGCCAGCGTGAGCTTCGAGCGGTCCACCTGGGCCTCGCACCCGCAGAAGTTCGAGGCCGGCACGCCTCACATCGCCGGTGCCGTGGGGCTCGCCGCCGCGTTGGACTATCTTGACGCGGTCGGCCGGCCGGCGGTCGCGGCGTACGAGCATGAGCTGCTCGCCTCCGCCGTTGACCGGGTCGGCTCGATGACGGGCGTGCGTCTCGTCGGGATGGCCCGCGAGCGCGCCAGCATCCTGAGCTTCGAAGTCGCGGGAGTGCATCCGCACGACGTCGGGGCCGTGCTGGACGATGAAGGCATCGCGATCCGCGCCGGCCATCACTGCGCGCAGCCAATCATGGCACGGCTCGGCGTGCCGGCCACCGCACGAGCCTCGTTCGCCCTCTACAATACCCATGAGGAGGTCGAGGCGTTGGTGCGCGGCATCGAGCGGGTGCGAAGGATCTTCCGATGAGCGGTGTCGGGGAGCTGTACCAGGAGCTCATTCTCGACCACAACCGGTCGCCCCGAAATTACCGCCGGATGGACGATGCGACGGGGTTCGCGGAAGGTCGGAATCCTCTCTGCGGCGATCAACTCACGGTGTGGCTCAAGGTCGACGGCGACACGGTGGTGGACGCCAGCTTCCACGGCTCGGGCTGCGCCATCTCGAAGTCTTCGGCCTCGCTCATGACCGCTGCCGTCAAGGGGCGAACCCGCGGCGAGGCCCTCCGCATGTTCGAGCAGTTTCAGGCCGTTGTCACCGGCACGGTGCCGGCGGCGGCGGCGCGCGATGACCTCGGCAAGCTCGCCGTCTTCTCCGGCATCTCCGCGTTTCCAGTGCGAGTGAAGTGTGCGACGCTGGCCTGGCATGCGCTCAAGGCCGCGCTGGGAGGCCCGGCACAGGCCGTGAGCACCGAGTGACGCTGCGCGACCAATCACGATCGTGAAAGGAATGCGATAGAAACATGCCGTATGATCCTCGTCTCGTCGCGCCGATGCGTGACGAGATGGTACAGATGGGCGCTCGAGAGCTTACCTCGGTGACCGAGGTCGACCAGGCGCTGGGTGACCAGCAGGGCACCACGCTCGTGTTTGTGAACTCTGTGTGCGGCTGCGCGGCAGGCAACGCTCGCCCTGCGCTCCGCCTCGCGCTCATGCACGGCGTGAAGCCGCAGGAGGTGGTGACGGTGTTCGCCGGCCAGGATGTCGAGGCGACGGCGCGGGCGCGGCAGTATTTCGCCGACTATGCACCCAGCTCTCCATCGATGGCACTCTTTCGCGACGGGGAAGTGGTGCATTTCGTCCATCGTCATCAAATCGAGGGCCGGTCCCCGCACGACATCGCCGCGAATCTGACCGCCGCGTTCGACAAGTATTGCGCCGCCACGGTCTGACGGTGGGTCACGTCTTTCATCCCGGCCATCACGAGCTGCACGGCATCACCGTGGTGGTGGAAACCCACGGAGCGCGCACCTACGTCGGCCGTTTCGATCACGAAGACGGCTCCGGCGTGCACCTGCTGGACGTCGGCATGCACGACGCCACCGCTGCCGGCCCGCGGGAAGAGTATCTCGAGCGCACGCAACGCTTCGGAGTCCGCGCTGATCACAAGCATCTGATCGTTCCCCGCGCAGAGATCGCCGCGATCCGTCGACTGGGCTGATCCCCCCGATCGCGGCGTCGCCCGCTAAGTTGTACCTCATGCAACAGCACGATGTCATCGTCATCGGCGGGGGCCACGCCGGCACGGAGGCGGCGGCGGCGGCGGCCCGCGTAGGCGCCCGCACGCTGTTGCTCACCCAGCAGCTCGACACCATCGGACAGATGTCGTGCAATCCGGCGATCGGCGGAATCGCCAAGGGCACCGTGGTGCGAGAGATCGATGCGCTCGGCGGAATCATGGCTCGCGCCACCGACCTGTCGCGTATTCAGTTCCGCATGCTCAACCGCTCGAAGGGACCTGCCGTCTGGTCGCCGCGAGCGCAATGTGACAGAACGCTCTACCGGAGCGCCGTCCGGAGATTGCTCGAGCGCCACGACTGCCTAACCTTTGCGCAAGGCACCGTCGCGTCGCTCGAGGTGCGCGGTGGTCGGGCAGAGCGGGTATGCACCGAGGATGGCCGTGTGTTCGCGGCACGGGCGGTGGTAATCACCGCCGGCACCTTCCTCAGGGGGCGGATACACATCGGCGTAGAAACGGCGATACCCGCCGGCCGTGCCGGCGAGCCGCCGTGTGGCGATCTGCCGCAAACCCTTCAGACACATGGACTTACACTATTTCGCTTCAAGACCGGAACGCCGCCGCGCATTGATGGCCGAACGGTAAACTTCACCGTCTTGGGGCGCCAAGACGGCGACGCGGACCCCTACTGGTTCTCCTTCCTGGAGCGCGCGCCTCACCCTGCCCAGCTTCCGTGCTGGCTCACATACACGAACGATCAGCTGCGCGATCTCGTCCGGAGCCGATTGTCCGAGTCAGCGATGTACGGCGGGGCGATTGGTTCCCGGGGGCCCCGCTATTGCCCATCGATCGAGGACAAGATCCTTCGGTTTCCAGACGTCGCTCGACACCAGGTGTTCCTCGAGCCTGAAGGACTGGAGACCACGGAGCTGTATGTGAACGGGCTTTCGACATCGCTGCCGCCCGGGATCCAGCTCGAGATGCTTCGGAGCGTCCTGGGTCTGGAGCGGGTCGAGATGACCCGCCCCGGTTACGCGATCGAATACGACTACATCCCGCCGACGCAACTGACCGCAACGCTCGAAACACGAGCGGTGCGCGGTCTTTTCCTCGCCGGCCAGATCAACGGCACCACCGGCTACGAGGAGGCGGCCGGGCAGGGAATCGTGGCCGGAATCAATGCTGCCGCGCACGCGCTCGGGCGCGAGCCGACGGTCTTGGGCAGAGATGAAGCGGTGATCGGCACATTGATCGACGATCTGGTGACCCGCGGCGTCGACGAGCCCTATCGACTCTTTACGTCACGGCTGGAGTATCGACTGCTGCTCCGGCAGGAGAATGCGCTGCGCCGACTGGCGCCCGTGGCCCGCCGCTTGGGACTTTGGACTGAGAGCCAGCGCGTCGCGGCTGAGCGACGCCTCGAACTCGAGGATCATGTACTTGAGCTGGCCCACCGCACTCGCCTGACTCCCGAACAGGCGAACGCCATTCTTGCGCCACCGGGCGGGCGAGTCGTGTCCCACCCAGTTCGTGCCACCGAACTGGCCAAGCGACCGGGGATCACGCTGGAGCAGCTTATGCGCGCGGCCGGCATGGAGTGCGACCGCGACGCATGCACCTGGGGGGACGTCGAGCTCAAGTATGCCGGCTACCTCGACCGGGAGCGCTCGGCGGCAGCACGCCTGGCGGATCAGAACGACTTTCTGCTCCCCGACTCCATCGACTATACCTCTCTCACGGCGCTCTCGTTCGAGGCGAGGGAAAAGCTTCATTCCCTTCGGCCGCGGACCCTGGGTCAGGCTGCGCGAATCCCGGGCGTCTCCCCCAGCGATCTTCAAAATCTGCTCCGAGAAGTCGTCCGACTCCGCGTTTCACGTGAAACAGGCTTGCTCCAATCGTAAGTGGAGGGCAGTGTTCTCCGAGCCGTTCGCACGATCTTCGATTCCCTCTCCAACGTCTCGGGCGGCTAGGTTTCGTAGTAGTTAGCGATACAGCCAGGTGCCGATACTGCGGTTTCACGTGAAACGCGCCGTCGGCGGCCGGTAGCAAGTAATGCTATGTCGCTCCAAGGACTTGATCGCTATATTCAACCACGCCACCTGCGTTCGCCCCGAGCGCAATCTATCCCCAAAATAGCATAAGTAGTTGTGAAGCAACTACTTACGATCCCATGACGCGCATTATAGCGATCGCTAACCAGAAGGGTGGCGTCGGCAAGACCACCACGGCGGTAAATCTGGCTGCCTCACTGGCAATCGCCGAACGCCGCACGCTGCTGGTGGACGCGGATCCGCAAGGCAACGCCACCAGCGGCGTCGGAATAGTCAAAGATCAAGTCGGCGTATCGCTGTACGACGCCATGGTCGAAGCTCGCGCGGCGAGCGACGCCATCCTCCGTCACGACGCGCTACCCTATCTCAACATCCTCCCCGCAACCCAGGATCTGGTCGGCGCGGAGCTCGAGCTGGTCGGGCGGGACGCCCGTGAGTTCGCGCTTCGGCGCACTCTGAGCCAGCTCGACGGTCATTACGATTTCGTGTTGGTGGACTGTCCGCCATCGCTCGGCTTGATCACCCTGAACGTGCTCACGGCGGCGCACGGCGTGATCATTCCGATTCAATGCGAGTACTACGCGCTCGAGGGCATCTCCCAGCTCCTCAACACCGTGCGACTGGTCCAGC
>DASSUE010000249.1:0-14631 GCA_035707305.1 Gemmatimonadales bacterium | reverse complement strand
CCCCGTATGGTAGATGAGCGCGCGGTCGCCGGCGCGCATGCTGCGGAGGTGCTTGACCGCGACGGGATTCGCGACGCCGTCCCATCGGGTCCGCCGCTCGCGCTCGAGATCGGCCAGCGCGTAGGTATCGGGATCGGTCTTAAGAATCCAATAGGCGGGCACGCCGTACCTCAGGCCGAAGCGGGTGCTTCGCGGCGCTCGACGTGCGTCACACCCCGGACGCGCCGCACTGCCTTGAGGACCTTGGCCAGGTGCGTGAGGTTATCCACCTCGACGAACACGTTGCCGAATACCGACCCGTCCCGGGTCTGAAGGTCGGCGCCACGAATGTTCGTTCCGGTCTGGCTGATCGCTTCCATGAGGTCGGCGTACAGTCCTCGGCGGTCCTCGGCGCTGACGGCGAGCCGCACCCGAAACGCTTCGCCGGCGGTCTCCTGCCAATCAATCTCGACCCGGCGCTCGTCCGCACTCAAGGTGAGAAGGTTGGAGCAGTCCGACCGGTGGATCGAGATCCCACGGCCCTGGGTGACATAGCCGACGACCGCATCGCCCGGCACCGGCTGACAACACTGGGCGTAGCGCACCATCAGCCCGTCCACGCCCTGGATCTTGATTCCGCGGCCCAGCCGGATCCGGTCGATCACGCGACCGAACACCGTCGGTTTCGGCTCCTGCAGCGTATCGGCCGGCGCCTCGGGATAGAGGGCGCGAATCACCTGGCCGATCGCCACGTCCCCACGCCCGACCGCTACCTCGAGACCGGGCCCGTCGGCGAGCGACAGCGTCTCGGCCGCCGCCGCGAGCCGGGCATCGTCCGGAAGCTCGAGCCGGCGACGCTTGAGCTCCCGCGCCAGGATGTCCTTGCCCAGCGAGCGGCTGACCGTTTCCTCTTCGTGCTTGATCCATTGCTTGATCTTGTGCCGCGCTCTGGCGGTCCGAACATGGTTCAGCCAGTCGCGGCTCGGCTTCGCGTTGGGGCTGGTCAGCACCTCGACCGTCTCGCCGTTCTTGAGCTCCCGGTGCAGCGGCGCGATCCGGCCGTTGATCTTCGCGCCCTGGCACTTGAGTCCGACGTCCGTATGCACATGAAAGGCGAAATCGATCGCCGTGGAGCCCTTGGGCAGTCGCTTCACGTCGCCCTTGGGCGTGAAGACGAAGATCTCGTCCTGATAGAGGTCGATCTTCAGGAACTCGAGGAATTCTTCGGGGCTGTGGGTGTCCTGCTGCAGCTCGAGCAGCTGGCGGAACCAGCCGAGATGCTGGTCGAGCTCGTCGCGGCTCCCGTCCTTCTTGTACACCCAGTGCGCCGCGATGCCGTATTCGGCGGTCCGGTGCATTTCCTGGGTGCGGATCTGCACCTCGAACAGCTGGCCACCCGGTCCGAAGATCGTGGTGTGAAGCGACTGGTACGCGTTCGACTTGGGGCTGGCGATGTAGTCCTTGATCCGCTCCTGGATCGGCGTCCAGTTATGATGGATGATGCCCAGCACATGATAGCACTCGGGCACCGTGCGGACGATCACGCGCACCGCCATCAGGTCGTAGATCTCGTCGAACCCCTTCCCCCGCTTCTTCATCTTCTGGTAGATGGACCAGAGATTCTTGGGGCGGCCGGTGGCCTCGAACCAGGTGATCCCGGCGCGCCGGAGCTCGGCGTCGAGGGGCCCTCGCAGCTTCAGTATCATCTGTTCCCGGACCGCGCGCTTGGCAGCGATCTGCGCCACCAGGTCGCGATACTCCTCCGGCTCCAGGAACTTGAACGAGAGATCCTCCAGCTCCGCCTTCATCCCGGCCATGCCGAAGCGGTGCGCGAGGGGCGCGTAGATCTCCCGGGTCTCCTGTGCGATCCGCTGTCGTCGCTCGGGGCTCAGGTGCTCCAGCGTCCGCATGTTGTGCAACCGGTCGGCGAGCTTGATGATGATGACCCGTGCGTCCCGCGCGATCGAGAGCAGCAGCTTCCGGTAATTCTCGACTTGTTCCTCGGCCGACGACCGGAAGGTGAGGGTCGAGATCTTGGTCAGTCCGTCGACGATGCCCGCCACCTCGGCCCCGAACTCCCGGCCGATATCCTCGGCCCGGACATCCGAGTCTTCCACGACGTCGTGAAGCAGTGCCGCGCAGATCGAGGTGCTGTCGAGCAGTTGCTCGGCCAGGATGAGCGCCACGGCGATGCTGTGGGAGACGAAGTCTTCCCCCGACATGCGCTTCTGCCCCCGGTGGGCGGAGGTGCTGTACCTGAGCGCCCGATCGATCAGCTCCAGATCGAGCCGGTCCGCGTGGCGCTCGAGCACCGCCCGGAATTCGGGGGTGGCGTCGTCAAGTAGTGGGGGCGAGACCGTCATCGGCCAGTCCGGGCACAATACGCCATAATTAATAGGATGCACCGGGTCGGCAGCAGCGGTCAACCGTGAGGCGGGTCCGGCCGCCGTCGCCCCGGCAGCGGGAGCATTAGCGGCCATGGATCCTCCACCTCGCGATCACTGCCTGCTCCGCCCCCTCCGGGCGGCGAGCAGGCCCCAATGAGGGCGGCGAGGGCGATCGTGGTCCAGGCCCTCCGGCACACCGAGGCATATCGCACCGGCGTGGATGACGTAGATTGGAAAACCGTCCCCCGCACGAGCTCCAGATGGCCGCCCGCAGTGATCTGGGCGTGACGCCGGCGTTAAGCGCGCACGCGTATGAACTCCGCACCCTCGGCGCCCTCGACCTGAGGAAATCCGACGGGCGCGACGTGCGCGCGCTGTGCACCCAGCCCAAACGCCTCACGCTCCTCATCTATCTCGCTCTTGCCGGCCCCGGCTGCTTTAGGCGCCGCGATACGGTCGCGGCGCTCTTCTGGCCGGAAGCCGACACCGAGCACGCCCGCGCCTCGCTGCGGCAGGCGCTTCGGGTCCTGCGCCGGGAGCTGGGCGACGCTGCGCTATGCGTGCGCGGCGAAGAAGACATCGGGGTCTCGGCGGACGTGGTCTGGTGTGATGCGGTGGGGTTTGCCGCGGCGATCGACGCCGGTGACGACGAGCAGGCGTGCGCGCTCTTCCGCGGTGAGTTCCTCGATGGCCTGTTCGTCGCCGATGCCGCGCCGGAGCTCGAGGAGTGGATTGCCGGCGAGCGCGACACCTGCCGGCGCCGCGCGCTGGCCGCCCTGGGCCGGCTGGCCGATCGGGCCGGGGACGAGGGCCGGCACGCCGAAGCGCTGGCCTGGGCGCAGCGCGCCGCCGCGCTCGATCCACTGAGCGAAGCGACGGCTCAGCGGCTGGTCGCGCTCCACGACGCCGCCGGGGATCGAGCCGGGGCGGTTCAGGCCTACGAGGCCCTGGCCGAACGCATGGAGCGCGAGCTCGGCGTCAAACCCGCACCGGAAACGCAGGCGCTGGTGCGGTCCATTCGTGCCCGCGAGATCCCGGTTGCGTGGCCCGAGCCGGTCGCGGGCGCCAGCGAACAGCCTGCCGCCTGTCCTCCGCCGTCGGCCGAAGAGCGCCGCGAGCCCGAGGAGGGTGCTGGGGCCCGGCGCAGCACGGTGATCACGTGGCTCGTGCTGGCTGTGTCGGTGATCGCCGCGGTAGCGCTGGCATACCTTCGCGGCGGCGGCGAGGAGCCTCTCCGCCCGCGGGTTGCGGTCGTCCCGTTTGAGAATCGTACCGGCAACCAGACGCACGACCCGGTGGGGCGCATGGCCGCCGACTGGATCAGCCACGGGTTGACGCAAACCGGCCTGGTGGACGTGGTCACCGCAACGCCGGCCGATGACGAGACCACGCGTTCCCCCGTCGCGGCCGCGCGGGTAGGCGGTGCCGAGCACCTGCGTCGCATCGTCGAGGCCACCGCGGCGACCGTGCTGGTAGCCGGTGCGTACTACCAGAGCGGCGATTCGATCGGACTCCAGGCGCAGGTGGTTGAAGCTGGCTCGGGCCGCGTGCTCCGAGCGGTGGGCCCGATCAGCGTCGCCGCCACCAGGCCGGTCGAGGGCATCGATCGGCTCCGGGAACGGTTGATGGGGGCGTTTGCGGTGCTGGTCGACGCCCGCTTCCGCGAATGGGCGCGGGTGACGCCGGCAGTGCCCACGTACGACGCGTACCGCCAGTTCGTGGACGGGGTGGATGCATATCGCCGCAACGATTGGGAGGCCGCCATGACACATCTGCGGCGGGCGACGGTGATCGACCCCTCGTTCACGCTGGCGCGGCTCTGGCTGGCGGAGGCTCACATGAACGCGGCGGACAACCTCCACCCCAGCTTCGCGGCGCCACTCGATTCCCTCTTCGCGCTTCCCCCGGCCATGCGCGACGCCCTCCCTCCGCTCGACCGTGCCGTGCTCGACCTTCGAATCGCGCAACGCCGGGGCGACTGGCCCGGAGGGCTGGAGGCCGCGCGGCGCGCCGCGACCCTGTGGCCCGACCGCTACGCCCTCAATGCCGCGATGTACTCGATGGCGAACAGCCGTCCCCGCGAGGCCGCGCAGTGGCTCGGGCGGGTGAACGCCGAGCACGGATTCGTGTCCGGGTGGGACAGCTACTGGTCGACGCTCGGCAGAGCGCGGCATCGGCTCGGCGACTATCGGCGCGAGCTGGCGGACGCGCGCCGCGCCCGCAAGCGGCTGCCGGGCGATGTCCACATGGTGGAGCTGGAGGCCGGGGCGCTGATCGCACTTGGCCAGGTTGCCCCGGCGCTACGCATGGTCGACTCTGCGGTGAAGTCCGAGCTGGCGTACGGCGACGTGCAGAGCGGGCTCCAGGCAACGCTCACTGCGTCCACCGAGCTGGCCGCGCATGGTTACCCGGCCGAGGCCAAGGCCATCGCCGCATCGGCCATCGACGGCGCCACCGCCCGTTTGGGCCGCGAGCCGCCGGACAGCGGCGACCCAGCCGGGGAAGCGTACCTGCGAACCATCCTGCTCGACCTGGCCTATCAAGCGGAGCGGTGGGATCAGGCGGGTGCCGTGGCCAACTCGGTCGTGGCGCTGGATCCGGGCAACTTCCCGGCTCTCTGGCGGCTGGCATCCCTCGCCGCCCGGCGCGGTGACCGGGCCGAGGCGGAGCGCGTCATCAGCATCATAGCGGCCCCGACGACGCCAAGCGTTCTGGCCTATATGGTGCCACTGGGTCCAGACGTCACACTCGCTCAGAGCTGGCTGGTGGGCGGCGCAGTTGCGGCCATCCTCGGAGACCAGGACGAAGCGGTTCGACTCGTTGGCCGGGCACGGCCCCACGGAATCGGCTCTGCATGGGAACTGCTGCACCGCGAGAAGGACTTCGAGTCGCTCCGCGATTTCCCCCCATTCCAGGCGCTTTGGCGTCTGAAGGATTAGCCGAGGCCATCCGAAGGACTGCCGCACTTCGATCACGCTGGCATCACGAGCAAGTCACACCACCCGCCCAGTCTCGACAGACCATCGCCCGAACCGCAGACACCGGTCGAGAGCCAACCGCCCTGCCGCCCCGGGCGCATCCGAGACCCACGGTGCAACGGAGGTGTCACATGCTACGTCGACTGCTCGCCATTCCCCTGATCGGAGTCGTTATCGGCTGCTCGAGCGAGGCCGTCGCGCCGCGGCCGCTCCCCGATGAGTCAGCCACCAAGTTCTGGGACGTCGGAGCCACGGTCCGCTGGAATACGATCGCGCGGGAGGAAACCCGATCGGGAGTGCTCAACGTGTTTACCGGCGCCAGGATGCTGACCTACCTGTCACTGGCCCAGTACAATGCGGCCGTGGCCGCCCTGAAGGCCAACGATCGGGGCGAGCACCCGTCGATCGCAGCCGCGGTCGGCGGTGCGTCGGTGGCGCTGCTGTCGGCTGCGCCGTTCTTCCCCGCCCGTGCGGCGTTTTTCGAGGCGCAGCTCGATGCGCAAGAGGCCGGCCCGCGGTGGCCCGGCGAAGCGCACCGGGACTTCGCGGCGGGAGAGGCGCTGGGCCGCCAGATAGCGGCCGCCGTGCTTGCGAGCGCGGCGACCGACGGGTTCACCCCGTCGAACGCAGGGGTAACGGTACCGGTCTGCCCCGGCTGCTGGTTCAGCGCACCGGGGTTGCTGCCAGCGTTCCCCCGCCTGGGAGAGATGCGTCCGTTCTTTCTGACCTCCGGAAGTCAGTTCCGGCCTCCGGCACCTCCCGCATTCGGCAGCCCCGCGCTCCTCGCGGCGCTGGCCGAGGTCCGGCAGGTCTCGGACACCCGAACTCCCGAGCAGGATGCCTCGGCCAAGTTCTGGGCCCGGCCGAACGGGTTCGCCGTGATTCCCGCGAACAATTACCAAGTCGCGACCGAGCTGATCGTGCAGCATCACCTGAGCGAGGTGCGCGCGGCCCACACGCTCGCTCTCATGGGAATGGCGAGCATGGATGCCTTCATTGCCTGCCACGATGCCAAGTACACCTATTGGCTCTTCCGGCCCTCGCAGGCGGACCCGGGTATCACGCTGAGCGTTCCGCTGCCCAATTTTCCATCGTATCCGTCGAATCACGCCTGCGTTAGCGGTGCTTCGATGGCGGTGCTCGCGAGCCTGTTCCCGAGCGAGGCATCGCGCCTCAACGGGCTGGCCGATGAAGCCGCGCTGTCGCGTCTGCTGGGTGGGATTCATTACCGCTTCGACAACAACACCGGGCTCGTGCTCGGCCGGCGAGTGGCGGCGTGGGCGCTGGCCCACGACGTCTCTGGTCACGCAGCTTACGCGCTCCAGTAGCGGCGGAACAGGCTGGAGCGGGCTCTCGCCCGCTCCAGCGCCGACGCACCCATCCTCAAAGTGCGCACCCGCGCCCAGCCGATTTGCGGGACGGCGGCGCCCGGCACTACTGTACCGAAGGCATCCCTGCCGAGAGTCCATGGAATCATCGGGTTCGAGTCCCAGACAGTCTCCCCCGGAGGCGACGGTCAACCGTCTCCGGGCGGCGCTCGCGGGCAGCTATCGGATCGAGCGAGAGCTGGGCCGGGGCGGGATGGCCGTCGTCTTCCGGGCGCAGGATCTCAAGCACTCCCGTCCGGTGGCGATCAAGGTCATCCGCCCCGAGGTGAGCTCGGTCGTCGGGGCCGAGCGATTTCATCGTGAGGTGTGGATCGCCGCCCGGCTCCAGCATCCGAACATCGTGGCGGTCTACGACTCGGGCGATGCCGGCGGCACGCTCTACTATGTCATGCCGTATGTCGGGGGGGAGTCGCTGCGGGCGCGGATCCAGCGTGAGGGACAGGTGCCCCTCGCCGACGCGCTTCAGATCGCGCGCGACGTGGCCGCCGCGCTCGAGTACGCCCACGGCAACGGCGTGGTCCACCGCGACATCAAGCCGGAAAACATCCTGCTGAGCGGCGGGCGGGCGCTGGTGCTCGACTTCGGCATCGCCCGCGCGCTGAGCGGGGACGGGCTCGATGGCACCACGCTGGAGCGGCTGACCGAGACCGGCCTGTCGCTGGGCACGACCGGCCTACATGAGCCCCGAGCAGGCGAGTGGCAGCGGACCACTCGACCGGCGCACCGATGTGTACTCGCTCGGCTGCGTGCTCTACGAAATGCTGACGGGTGAGACGCCCTTCACCGGTCCGAACGCCAGGGCGATCATCGCGAAGCTGTTCGTCGAGCCGGTCCCCCGGGTTCGCACCTTGCGGGACGCGGTGCCGCCGGCCCTCGAGCAGGTGGTGACGCGTGCGCTGGCGAAGAGCGCGGCGGACCGGTTCCCGAGCGCGGCAGCCTTTGCTGAAGCGCTGGCCCCTCAGGCACTCGCGCGCTCCAGCGCCGCAGCGACGATCTCCGCCACCATTCCCGTCGCCGGCCCCCGGCGGCGGTCGCGGTGGCTGGCCGCCACGGTGGGCGCGGTGCTGGTCACCGCCGGCGTCGCCGCCGCACTCGCGCTGCGGGCGTCACCGGCCGCCTCGCGGGTGCCGGCGGCGGACCGGCGCGTCCTGGTTTCGACGTTCGTCAACAAGACCGGGGACGCCGCGAACGATCCGGTCAGCCGCATGGCGGCCGACTGGATCACCCATGGACTGGTGCAAACGGGGCTGGTGGATGTCGTGCGGCCGCCGGCCGGGGCCGACGGAGCCGCCGTGGACCCCGCGGCGACGGCGGCGGCGATGGTGGTTTCGGGCGCGTACTACCGAAACGGCGACTCACTCGAGCTCCAGGCGCAGGTCGCCGACGCGGACTCCGGCCGGATCCTGCGGGCCGTGGGGCCCATCCGGGTGGCCGCGGCGCGGCCGGTCGAAGGGATCGAGCAGCTCCGTGAACGGCTGATGGGCGCACTCGCGGTCCTGGTGGACCCTCACTTCAAAGACTGGACGCGGCGCACGCCGACGGTGCCGACCTACGAGGCCTACCGCGAGTTCGTCGAGGGCGTGGACCTCTACCAGATCGCCGAGTGGGAGCCGGCGATTGCTCATCTGCGGCGCGCGACGACGCTCGACAGCTCGTTCACGCTCGCGCGGCTGTGGCTGGCCGAAGCCCATCTGAACGCGGCCATGAACCTCGATGAGAAATGGGCCATCCCGCTGGATTCGCTGCTGTCCCTGCCGGACGAGGTGCGGGCCCGTCTCCCTCCTCTGGACCGGGCGGTTCTCGATCACCGCGTGGCGCAACGCGCGGGCGATTTGACGGGCGCGCTGGATGCCACGCGTCGCGCGGCGGCACTCTGGCCCGACCGATACGCGAACAGTGCGGCCCTGTACGCCCTGTTGAGCCGGCGTCCTCGCGAGACCGCGGAGTGGTTGGATCGGGTGGATGGCGAACATGGCTACACGTCGGGCTGGAGCGAGCACTGGTGGTATCTGTCCATCGCGCGGCATTGGCTCGGTGACTACCGGCAGGAGCTCACCAATGCGCTGGGGGCCCGCCGCCGACGGCCCGAGGACCCACGAATGGTCGAATTCCACGCGCAAGCGCTCCTCGGCCTGGGCCAGGTTCGCCCGGCGGTCCAGATGATGGACTCGGCGCTGACAGCCGCGCTGGCGCACGGCGACCCGTGGGATGCGCTCACCGCGACCATCAACGCCACCGGCGAGCTGCACGCGCACGGATATCCGGCGGAGGCGCGTGCTGTTGCAGCAACCGTCCTCGAGCGCGCGCTGGCCCGCACCAGGCGTCCCGGAGCGGACAGTTTCCCCGCCGCGATCAAAGACGAGTACACTGAGATGACACTTCAGGTTGCCTACGCGGCGGAGCGGTGGGATCAGGTACGAACCCTCGCCGACTCCCTGCTGGGCGCAAAACCTACCAATCGGGTCGCTCTCTCGTCTCTGGCCTCACTGGCTGCGCGGCGGGGAGACCGCGCGGAAGCCGAAGGGCTGATCCATGTCATCGCGACCAGGAGGCTGCCGCCGCGGGTGACGATCTACGTTCCCCACCACCCGGACGACGCCTTGGCCGAGAGCTGGTATGCGGGGGCGCGGGTAGCGGCGTTGCTCGGCGACCGGGAGGAAGCCGTGCGGCTCCTCAACCTGGTGGCGCAGCAGCATGCACACCTGCTGTTCATCCGCTTCTTCAGGCTGCACCAGGAGATCGACTTCGCGTCACTGCGCGATTACCCCCCGTGCCAGGCGCTCTTTACGCCGGAGGGGTAGGTGACCGCCGGCCCGAAGCGCTCGAGCAGACGGTCCATTCAGAACGTGTACCGGGCACTGAGCTGGAGCCGCCAACGAGAGGCGACCGGGTCGATCCGCCGCCGATTCGGCTGCAGCACGGTATAGATGCCGCGCTGATTCGCTTCGTCGTATCCTACCAGCTCCAAGAGCGAGGTCCGGCTGCCTACGTTGAAGAACCCATGGTCTTCCAGCGTGTGACGGACGAGGCCCCAGTCGCCGTCGAGGAAGTTCAGGACGTTAAACAGATCGATGGTTAGCTGGAGCGATTGCCCGCGCACCGTCGGTAGCACCTTGGTGAGACGTGCCTGGGTAGTGTGCACCCACGGGTCGCGGCAACTGTTCCGCTCCATGAGCCGACCCCGCTGCCAGCGCAGGCAAGCTTCTTCCTCGATGATCTGATCCAGTCGCGCGAACTCCGACGGATCGGCCAGCGTAATGTCGGCCGCGTCCCGGGGAACATAGATCGGGTCATTGTCTCTTGCACCGCCGAAGATGTTGTCCAGCCCGTCCGCGTTGGCATCACCGCGCACGATGTACGTCAGCGGGTCGCCCGAGGAGCCGACGTAGACCAGTCCCAGCCGGAGCTTGAGAGGGAGATCGAACGTGCCATTGAGCGTCACCTTGTGCGGCCGGCTCCAGAGTGACGTGCGCAGGTTCCGGCTCTCCCAGGTGCCATCGAGCGCGGTCGCCCCCAGGTTGCTGTAGGCAAAATCCGCGGGACTGCTGTGCCGGTCCTTCGCATTGGTATAGGTGTAGGCGGCGCTCAGCTCGGCTCGGCCGGCGAATCGCTTCTGCAACTGAGTGGCCAACGACCAGGCCCGGTCGCCGCTGCCGTTCCGGATCTCGATGACCGGCTGGAAGGCTTCGCTCCTCCGGCCGGGCGTCGATGCTCCACTCGACGGGTCGAGCGTGCCATAGAGCGGCCGATTGGCCTCACCCGACGAGGATCCCGAGGGCGGCAGCAGGTTGGAGTCGAACACCTCGAACTGGTTCACCCCGCGGGTGTACAGCAGGTCTACCGTCCCGACCAATCCCCAGGGCAAGCGCTGATCGGCACCCAGCGCAATCTTCAGGTTGCGGGGGAACTTGAACGCAGGATTGAAGTGCACGACGATCGGAATCGGCTGATCGGTGCCCCCGCACGCGGTCGGCTGGTGCGTCGGCTCGAGCGTGAACGCCGGCACGTCGCCCCCGAAGCACGCGAGCCGCACTTGTTCCAGGCCGGTCCGGAAGTACGCCTCACGAAGCCAGAAGTACGCCGGACGGCCGGCGAAGAGCCCGATGCCGCCCCGAAGGAACGTCGTACCCCGGCCGAACAGGTCGTAGTTCAGGCCGAGCCGGGGAGACCAGAGCACGTTTCCGTCGGGCGTGATCCCGGTGTCGATCCCGAGCTCGCTGAGCAGCGTCGGGTTCTGCGCCGGCGGCGTCGGGAGAAAGGGGACGTCGAAGCGGAGGCCTGCAGTCACAGTGAGCCGTGGCGTCGGCGTCCACTCGTCCTGCGCGTACAATCCGATCTGGCGTACGTGGAAATCGGCCCGTGCGCCCTCCGGCCGCAGCGGCCCAGGCAGGTCTCGAAGGTATCCGCTGGGCGTCCCCTGCTCGAGCGCATCCAGCCCATCGAAAAACCACAAGCCTCCCGAGAAGAGCAGGCTCGCATCGAGCAAGTGGATCAGCTCGCCGTGGGTGCCGAACGTGAGGCGATGCGCTCCTGACGCAAGGCTCAGGTTATCGGTCATTTCCCAGATGGTTTGCGCAGTCACCGCGCCCTCGCAGCCCGGCGGCCTGCCAGCGGCCACCGTGCCATCATCGACTTGCACCTCGAGACCGATGTAGTTCGCAGTTGGGATGCACTCGTCGCTGGCGTCGAGCCGCCCCAGGATGAGCTCGTTGGACCAACGCCGGCCGAGCGCCGCGGTCCAGTTGACCCGCGTGAGGTTTACGGGAAAGGGACGCGAGGCACCGCGCGATGAGAGTTCATAGAATCCGGCGTCGCGAAATCCGTCGTGCGTAGATTGCGCCTTCAGGTAGCTGTGCGACACTTCCAGCCGGTTATTGAGGCCGAGCTGCGTCGTCACCTTCGCAAAAAGACTGTGCGTCGGAATGCGCTCTTCGGCCCGCGAGAAGCTGCCCGCGTCGACCCCATGGGTTTGGCGCAGGATGTCCTGGAACCTCACCAGGCTGGCGTAGCGGATTCCCACACCGGCCGAGTCCGCGCCGCCGATCGTGTCGCTGGTCGGCACCGGGGCGAGCTGCGGTAGGTACTGCCGACGGAATCCCGCGTTCAGGAAGAATGCGACCCGATTCCGCACAATGGGCCCTGACAGCGTAAGGCCGTACTCCTGCCGCTGGAACGCGGTTGCGCGGCTCCCGCTCGTGTCTCGCCCGGTCAGGCCCTGGTCCTCGAAGTAGCTGAAGACGGAGCCTTCGAACCGGTTGGAGCCCGACTTGCTGACGGCGTTGACCAGGCCCCCGGCAAAGTTCCCGTAGCGCACGTCGAAGGGCGCGGTGACGATCTGGACTTCCTTGACGGCCTCGGGGGCGAGCGGGGTGAGGCCGAGAAACTGGCCGGGCGTGCCGATGCCGGACCCGGCCAGGCTGAAGAGATCCCTGTTGGTGGCGCCGTCTGTCTGGAGTTCGTTCAGTCGATCGTGCTGGCCCGCGAAGCTGAGCCCGCCGTTCGGGCTCAGGGTCACCTGTGGCGATAACAACGCGAGCTGGGTGAAATCGCGATCGGTGACCGGCAGGCGTACGATGGTGGGTTCCGACACTATCTGGGCCGGACCGGTTCGGCCAGGGTTGATCCGGGGATCCGCCGCGGCGACGACGGTGATCTCCTCCAGCGTGACCGTCGCAGGGACGAGAGCGAAATCAGCGGACAGCCGCTGCCCCAGCGACAGGAACACGGCCACCCGTTCGGACGGCTGATAGCCAACCGCCCGGACTTCAATCCGGTACGGCCCTCCAACTGACAGGTACGGGAGATAGTAACGGCCGCCGGACGTGGTGCTCGTCCGCCAGCGCTCGCCGTTCGACCCGTTGGTGGCAAGCACCGCAGCCTGTTCGAGCGGCGTGCCGTCGGCGATGGTGACCCGGCCCTGAATCGCGGCGCCGGTAACGCCCTGCGCCTCCGCCTGGCCGGCGACGGCGAACATGGCGGCCAGGCACACTCCCGTGAGCGCAAGGCGATTCGGCCACCCCCGGTTAGGGGGCGCGAAACGGCGGAGTTCCAGATGGAGCATGTCTGGCCGCGAGGGCTGGACTGCCAACGTACTGCCGGCGCAGCGTCGCGCCTAGGGGGCGCCGCCTGCCCGGCTAGAGCAGCCCGGATGCCGCGAAGCTGGTGAACCGGTCGCCCGCCAGAATCACGTGGTCGTAGAGCGGCAGGTCGAGCAGGCGGCCGGCAGCCGAAAGCTGGCGCGTGATGGCCTGGTCTTCGGCAGATGGCGTCGGGTCGCCGCTCGGATGGTTGTGGACCACGATGATTCCAGCCGCGGCCTCTGCGATGGCGGCGCGAAACACTTCCCTGGGGTGCACCAACGAGCTGTTCAGCAGTCCGCGTGTCACCAGAATTTCCCGCAACACCTGACTCTGGCTGTCGAGCGCGAGCAGATGGAATTCCTCGACCGGCAGATCTCGCAGGCGGGCTCGGAACAGTTGAACCACATCTTCCGGTTCGCGGATGCGAGGCAGCGGAGGGCGTTCTTCCCGCGCCAGTCGGGCGGCCAGCTCAAAGGCTGCGAGCAGACGAGAGGCCTTGCCTGGACCGACACCGGGTACGCGAAGCAGCTCCGCGGCCGGGCGCGCCGCGAGCCGACGGAGCGATCCCTCGCCCGCTTCGAGCAGCCGAGCGGCCAGCGTCCCGACCGGCCGCCCATCAACGCCGGTGCCGAGCAGCAAGCTCAATAGCTCGACGACCGTGAGCGCACCGGGCCCGAGCGTCCACAGGCGCTCACGAGGACGCTCATCGGGGAGGCACGTGACGGGCGCGGGCGGCATGGCCAAGCCTACGCGGTGGCCTTCTGGGCGACGTACCGGGCACGCGCAGACCGGGCTCTCTTGGCGCGCCCGGCGAATCTGAACGTGAGTCTATGGTCGCGTGATCGCCAGCAATCGGCTGGTACAGGCCGCACCCCCCGAAGCCGACATCGTGATTCCGACGAAGTACTGCCCCGGCTTGAGCGCCGAGAGATCCACTGTCACCGCGCGGCCTCGAGGACCAGTCGGCGCCGCCGCATCGCGCCACCGCACGGCGACCGATGCCTTGCCCGGCGGTGCGCACGCGGTGCGCCCGAGTGCGGGGTGTCCCGGTCGGCGCCGTTCCGCCCGCACGACCCTCACCTCGACGTCCACGCTGTCACGCGCCGGCTCACCGTAGGTTTCCCAGAAGAGCCCGACTCGCCCGCCCTTGGGCACCTCGTAGCCGCGGACCGCGATCATCAGCGCGGCCTCGGCGGAATCAGGCAACTCCTCTCCCGGCACGAACAGGAGAAGGTCGGACAACCACCTCCCGGGCCGATCCAGCAGCGCGCGCACTCGGGCCGCTCGTTGGTCGGCGCTCTCCCGCGCCTCGATGCTCACGATCGCCGGCGGCCACGGCGCAGTGACGCCGATGATGCCCGTGGACCAGGGAAACAGCGCCGGTCCCACGACCGGCGCGGTGCCGGCATCGCGCGCCACCGCCACGGCCACTCGCGGCTCGGCGAACGCGAACAGCGTGTCTCGCTGAAGATTGAACGCACCCACCACCAGGAACTCCGATCCGCGCCGGAATCGAGCCACCTGGGCGTGGCGGATCTCGCCGAACGCCCGCGCGTATGGCGGGGCGTAGCGGGCGGACGGGCGCTCCCGCGGCAGATCCCAGGTGGGTTCGGCTGCGCGATCCCCGGACGCCGTATCGGGAAGCAACGATGGCTCGGCGAAGAACCAGAAGCTCGGTGTGGGTTCGTGGCCGATCGCGCCGGGAGACTCGGTCGCCCCGGCGCGCGTGAACGGCTTGGTCCACCAGGTGGGCCAGCCGTACCGGACCACGAGCTGCGCCAGATCGTCTCCCCACCGCAAATCGTGCGGGGAGCTCGCG
>DASSUE010000248.1:0-5570 GCA_035707305.1 Gemmatimonadales bacterium | reverse complement strand
GCAAGACCACCACGCTCTATTCGGCGCTCCGCCTGATCCAGAGCGAAGGGGTCAACATCGTGACGGTGGAAGACCCGGTCGAGTATCGGCTGGGCCAGAACATCGTGCAGGTCCAGGTACACGAGAAGGCCGGCCTCACGTTCGCATCCGCGCTCCGCTCCATTCTGCGGCAGGACCCCGACGTCGTGCTCATCGGAGAGATCCGCGACCAGGAGACCGCCCAGATCGCCCTCCAGGCGTCGCTGACCGGCCATCTGGTGCTCTCCACCCTGCACACGAACGACGCGCCGAACTCGGTCACCCGATTGCTCGACATCGGGATGGAGGCGTACAAGATCGCGTCCGCGCTGCGCGGGATCGTGGCACAACGACTGATGCGACGGCTCTGTGTCGCGTGCAAGGAACCGGCGGAGAATGGCGCCCCCGAGCGGGTCGCACGGCTCCTCCCTCCGGGTGTGAAGCTCTTTCGGTCGGTCGGTTGCGGAGAGTGCGCGCAAACCGGCTACCGCGGACGGTTCAGCATCGTCGAGGTGCTCACCATGAGCCCGGAGCTCGAGCGCCAGATCGGGGCGGGCGCCACCGCCGACGTGATCGCCGAAATCGCCCGGGACCAGGGAATGCGATCGCTGTGGGAAAGCGGGCTGCAGCACGTCGTCAACGGTGAGACCACGGTAGACGAGCTGCTCCGGGTCACCGATGTCCCCGCCGAGCGGCCCCGCGTGCACCGGCTTCCAGTGCCCGAGCCGCGAGGCGGGGTGGCCGCCACGCCGCCTCCCGCGCCACCCCCTCGGTCGAGCGGCCCCGCGCATTCGGCACCGACGGCACCGGCACCGGCCTCGTTCGATTTCGGCGACATGGAGCTGCTCGACGAGGCACCGCCGGCCGGGGGGGCGCCGGATCAACGGCCGCGCGGCATCGTCGTGCTGCTGGTGGACGACGAGGACGATCTCCGGCGGGTCATGCGCGATCTGCTGGAGCGGGAAGGGTACACAGTGCAGGAGGCACGGGACGGGGTTCAGGCCCTGGACCAGGTAGACCGCCATGCGCCCGACATCATCGTGCTAGACCTCAACCTGCCCGGGATGGACGGGTACGGGGTGCTGTCCCAGCTCCGTTCCCGGAGCGCCACCCGGAACATCCCGGTCATCGTGCTGACCGCGAAGGGGGACGAGGAGAACGAAGTGCGAGTGTTCGAGCTGGGCGCGGACGACTTCCTGAGCAAGCCGTTCCGGGCTCGCGCGCTGCCTGCGCGCCTCGAGGCCGTGCTCGGCCGCCGCGCCCGATGACGGAGTCGCTCGCCGACGCGAGCCCGGCCATCGAGCTGGTCAAGCCGGCAGTTCGGGGCCAGCCCGCGTACACCCTGATCCCCCGCTCATCCCGTCGCAAGCTGAATCAGAACGAGAGTCCGTGGGACGTGCCCGACGGCCTCAAGCGCGCCATCGTCGAGCGGGCACTCACGCTGCCCTGGAACCGCTATCCCGAGTTCGTGCCTGCCGAGCTCCTGCAGCGGCTCGCGGCGGCGCACGCCTGGCACTCCGACGGAATCCTGGTGGGCAACGGGTCGAACGAGCTGATCCAGGCCGTGCTCGCCACCACGCTCACGCCGAGTGCCGTGGTGGTCGCGCCGTCGCCTACCTTCTCGCTCTACCGGCTGCTGACCAACGTCTTCGGTGGCCGTTACGTACCGGTGGCGTTGGGCGGCGACTTCCGGTATGACGTGGACGCCCTCATTCAGGCGGCGGCGAGGGAGCAGGCTCGCGTGATCGTGGTGAACTCTCCCAACAATCCCACGGGGAGCGCGCTCCCGCCCGATGGGGTGGAGCGCCTGCTCGAGACCACCGATGCGTTGGTCCTCTGCGACGAGGCCTATCAGGACTTCGGCGGTCCGACGGCCGTCCCGCTGCTTCCCTCGTCGCCGCGCGTGGTGGTGCTCCGGACGTTCTCCAAGGCGTTCGGGATGGCGGGGCTTCGGTTCGGGTACGCGCTGGCGCACCCGGCGCTCGGGCGGGAGGTCGCCAAGGGCAAGCTTCCGTACAACGTCAATGCCATCACGCTGGCGGCGGCCGCGATGGTCATGGAACACGCCGAGATCCGCACCGAGCGGATCCGTGCGATCGTGGATATCCGCGATCGCACCGTGGAGCGGCTCCGGCGGGTTGCCGGTCTGCTGGTCTATCCCACCGCCGCGAACTTCGTGCTCATTCGCTGTCTGAAAACGCCCGCGCGGGAGGTGTTCCGCCGCTTGCTGGATGAGCACGGCATCCTGGTCCGGGACGTTTCCGCGGCGAGCGAGCTGCAGGAGTGTCTGCGGATCTCGGTCGGCACCGATGACGACATGAACGCGGTGGTCGCGGCATTGGAACAAATCGCGCGATGAGCCGGACCGGCCAGGTGGTGCGCAAAACCAAGGAGACCGAGCTCCGCGTTCGGGTGAATCTGGACGGTCGCGGCGACGCGACGGTCCACACCGGCATCGGCTTCTTCGATCACATGCTCGAGGCACTCGCCCGGCACGGACTGCTGGACCTCGAGGTGCAGTGCTCGGGCGACCTTCACGTCGACGGCCACCATACGGTCGAGGATACCGGCATCGCGCTGGGCCAGGCCATCGCGCAGGCGCTGGGGGATCGCGGGGGCATCCGCCGATACGCCGACGCGATGGTGCCGCTGGACGACGCGCTGGTACGGGTCGTGCTCGATGTCTCCGGCCGCCCCTTCCTGGCCTACCACGTGGACATTCCCAAGTGGCAGATGCTGGGCGACTACGACGTGTTCCTCACGCCGGAGTTCTTCCGGGCGGTGGTCACCAACGCGGGCCTCACCGCCCACATCGATTTGATGCGAGGTGACAACCCCCATCACATCGTCGAGGCGGCGTTCAAGGCGTTTGCGCGCGCGCTCGACGCGGCCACCGGGCTCGACCCGCGGGTGAGCGGAGTTCCATCGACCAAAGGCGTGCTGTGATCGCGGTCGTGGACTACGGCGTGAACAACGTGAAGAGCGTGGTGCGCGCCCTGCTCGCCGGCGGTCATCCCGCCGAGCTCACCGCCGAGCCGGATGTCGTCCGGCGCGCGGACCGCGTGCTCCTGCCCGGCGTGGGCAACTTCGGGCAGGGCACCACCAATCTCATGCAGAGCGGGCTGGGCGATGCCGTGCGCGCCGTGGCCGGCGCCGGCCGTCCGGTCATGGGAATCTGCCTCGGCCTTCAGCTATGTCTGGCGGAGAGCGACGAGGCGCCCGAGGCACGAGGGCTCGGCTTGCTCCCGGGCCGCGTGCGCCGGCTCGAGGTGGCGCTTCCGGTACCGCACGTCGGATGGGCCGAAGTGCGGCCGACGGCGGCTGGGCGGGCGCATCCGGTGCTCCAAGGGGTGAACGGCGGCGAGTTCTTCTATCACGTGCACAGCTACCACCCGGCCGGCCTGCCGAACGACGCCGTGCTGGCCACGGCGGACTATGGCTACGTCTTTCCGACCATCGTCGGGCAAGACAATGTGATCGGGGCGCAGTTCCATCCCGAAAAATCGCAGCGCGCGGGGATCGAGCTGCTCTCCGCCTTCGCGAGGTGGTCGCCCTGACATCGGTCGGCGTGTCGCTGGTGGATGTCTACGTGCTGCGGGGAGCGGGAGCGTCGCTCGAGTGTCTCGCGCTCCGCCGGGGGCGTGACGGACGCTGCCCGGGCTCGTGGGAGACGGTGCACGGACACATCGAGCCGGGTGAAACGCCGGCGACCGCCGCCCAGCGTGAACTCGAGGAGGAGACCGGGCTCGCGGCCGCGCGGCTGTACAACCTGAGCCGGGTCGAGCTGTTCTACCAACACCGCCCGGATCACGTGGCCATGGTCCCGGTCTTCGCCGCGTTCGTCCCGCAGGATGCGACGGTCCGGCTCAGTGCCGAGCACGACCGGTGCGAATGGCTCACGCCCGAGACGGCCCGCCAGCGGTTCGCCTGGCCGCGGGAACGTCGTACGGTGGACGACCTGGTCGTGCTGCTGGGCGGCGGCGATGCCGGGGCGGTCGAGGACGTGCTTCGGGTATGCTAGCGCGGCGCATCATTCCGTGTCTGGACGTGGCCGGCGGCAGAGTCGTGAAGGGCATCCATTTCGAGTCGCTCCGCGATGCCGGAGATCCGGTGGAGCAGGCCGCGCGATACGACGCCGAGGGCGCCGACGAGCTCGTCTTCCTCGATATCTCCGCCACCACCGACGACCGGCGCACCACCCTCGACATGGTAAGCCGCGTCGCGGACACCGTGTTCATCCCGTTTACGGTCGGTGGCGGGATCCGCTCGGTGGACGACGCCGGGCTCGCGCTTCGGGCCGGCGCGGACAAGGTGTCGGTGAACACCGCCGCGGTACGCGACCCTGGGCTGGTCGAGCGGCTCGCGGGGAACTTCGGCTCACAGTGTATCGTTGCCGCGGTGGACGTGAAGCGGGTGGCCGGCCGCTGGACGGTGATGGTATCGGCGGGACGAGAAGCGACATCGCTCGAAGCCTGCAACTGGATCCGGCAACTCGAGCAACTGGGAGCGGGGGAGATCCTGCTTACCAGCGTGGACCGCGACGGTACTCAGTCCGGCTACGACCTCGAGTTGCTCCGGGCGGCTGCCGGGACCGTGCGGATTCCGTTGATTGCGTCGGGCGGGGCAGGGAAGCTCGAGCACCTGGCCGAAGCGCTCGAGGCCGGTGCGCACGGCGTTCTCGCCGCGTCGATCTTCCACTTTCAGGGATCCACCATTCCCGAGGCGCGCGAGTTTCTCCGGGGTCGCGGTTTTGCGGTCCGGGAAACGCGGTAGGGCCGTGCGCCGCGGCACGGGACTCGCGGGTCGGATGAGCATCGAACTGGGGATGCTGTGCCGGACCAACATCTGACCGTCCTGGTGGTTGACGACGATCCTGCGGTGCGCGCCGTGGCGACACGCGGTTTGGTGCTCGCCGGCTACGACGTGTTGCAGGCGCACGACGGCGTCCACGCACTCGAACTGCTGCAGGAAACCGACCATCCACCGATCAAACTGGTCGTGGTCGACGTCGTGATGCCCGGCCTCCGCGGCGATGATCTGGGTCGGCTGCTGCACCACACGCACCCATCCCTGCCGGTGCTGTACATGTCCGGGTTCTCGGCCCCGGTGCTCGATTTTCTATCCGAAAGGGAGTTCGCGCGCCGGTGGCTCATCAAGCCGTTCAAGCTCGAAGAGCTCACCGCCAAGGTCCACAGTTTGCTTGGGGAATCCCATCGGTTGGTCGGCGCGTAAACTGCTAGCCAACTCCTGACCCGCAGCCGCCGTCGCCGACATCCCGGCGCCGGCGGCTTGCGCTTGGTGCCGCGAAGCGCTCAGTAGAGCATGTCTCCAGGCCGATCGGACGTGAGCCCGAGGCTTCGCCGGAGCATCAGCCGTGCTTGCTGCAGGACCGAAACCGGCGTGTCGGTCGCCGAAGCCCGGAAGCGCTCGCCGTAGGGCTTCCCGTTGACCTCGATACGCCACCACTCCCAGAACCTGCTTTCGATCGGGTCGGCTTGATCCGCCGGCAAGCGAAACCGACGTACCACGAACGGCATCCCGTCCAGCCATCC
>DASSUE010000247.1:0-4948 GCA_035707305.1 Gemmatimonadales bacterium | reverse complement strand
TGCCCACCGCGATCGCGATCGGCGCGAATGAGCAGCGCCGGGCCCGCGACACCGACGAGCGGCTTCGGGTGCTGCAGGCGCACGGGATCTACGCGATCGGCCGCATCGTGGTGGCCAAGGACCCGCTGCTGGCCGCCCGGAAGTCGGCGTGGGCGGTCCAGCACGTGAATGGCGGCCTGTGGCGGGATCGGCTGGACTTCGCCTGGGTCGACGCCTTCAACGATTCGGTCTGGGTGTACGCGGCGCAGCTCGCCGCCGAAGCGGTGAAGATAGGCTTCGCGGAAGTGCAGTACGACTACGTCCGCTTCCCCGACGAGCCGCCGTCCCGGTTGGCGAGCGCGCTCTTCACCGCCCGCGATTCCGGGGAGTCCAAGCGGCAGGGTGTAGCGCGGGGTCTGGCCATCCTGCGCGAGCGGACCAAGCCGCTGGGCGTCCCGTTCACGATCGACGTGTTCGGGCTCACCACGACTGCCACGGGCGACCTCGGCATCGGGCAACTATGGGAAGACTTGGTCAGCACCGCGGACGTGGTGCTGCCGATGGTGTACCCGAGCCATTACTACCGCGGCATGTACCAGAGCCGCCATCCGAACGGCGAGCCCTACCGGATCGTGAGACGGGCGTTGGAGGATGGTCTCAAGCGATCCCAAGCGCTGCCCAAGACCGCCGAGATCCGTCCCTACCTCCAGGCGTTCACGCTGGGTCCGCCTCGCTACACCCCGGCCGAGGTGCGGGCGCAGATTCGCGCGGTCAACGATCTTGGGCTGACCTCATGGGTCCTCTGGAACCCTCGAAGCGCCTACGACCCCGGCATCTTCCGGAGCGAGGCGACGCTGACGGCTCTGGCGGGAGTGTCCGCCCCGGGAGCATCTGCCGCCCAATAGTGAGCTGCCCAGAGACACCCCGCCAAAATGGCCGGTTCGTACGATGATAAGTGGTTGTACAGCAATGGCTTGGCTATTGATCTCCCCTACCAACATTAGGTCTAATAGTTGCTCTGGCAGAGGCCCGGTTGACCGGGTGCGATGCCGGCTTATTCTAGAGAGCCAGTCCCGACAACCAGAATGCCTTGGCCAATCTGGCCGGGGTCGCCGGCGTCCAGCAACCGCAGAAGGAGCAACGATGGACATCCGCATTCGCCTGGGCTTTCTCGCGCTGCTCGGGACGGTCGTTCCCAGCGTATCCGCGCACGCGCAGGGTAAGTTGCCGGACGGTGTGACGCAGGAAATGGTGGACAAGGGCAAGGCGATCTTTGCCGGGGCGGGCAACTGCTACGCCTGCCACGGCCAGAACGCGCAGGGGATGCTCGGTCCTACGACGAACCTGACCGACGCGACCTGGATACACAGCGACGGGTCGTATCCCAAGATCGCGGAGCACATCAAGGCCGGCGTCACCAAGGAGCAATCGAAGAGCGGCATTCCGATGCCGCCGCGCGGCGGCTCCAAGATCAGCGACGACGAGGTGAATCTGGTAGCAGCCTACGTCTACGCGCTGAGTCACAAGTAGGTCGCGGCCATCATAGGCCCCCCCGGCTGCGGGCAGCGGCCGGGGGGTTCTTGTTTTCAGCCAGGTCCAGCCAAACCCCGTAGATTCTCCTCATGGCCGAGAACCGGCTCGCGACGTCCGCGTCGGCTTACCTCAAGTCCGCCGCGCATCAACCGATCCATTGGCACACGTGGGGCCCCGAGCCGTTCGCGGCCGCCCGCGCCGCCGATCGGCCGGTGCTGCTTGACATCGGCGCGGTGTGGTGTCACTGGTGCCACGTGATGGACGCAGAATCGTACGAGGATCCGCGGCTCGCCGACTTCCTCAACCAGCACTTCGTCTGCGTCAAGGTGGACCGGGACGAGCGTCCCGATGTGGATGCGCGCTATCAGCGGGCGGTCCAGCTGCTGACCCAGCAGGGCGGCTGGCCGCTGACCGCGTTTCTCACCCCGGACGGCGAGGTGTTCTACGGCGGGACTTACTTCCCACCCGACGGCAAGTATGGGCGGCCCGGCTTCCGCTCGGTGCTCGAGAGCGTGCTCGAAGCGTGGCGTGCCCGCCGGGACCAGGTGAGCGCGCAGGCGCTCGCCATCCGGCGAGTCCTGGACCAGCATCTCGACGAGGGTGGGAGCGGTGAGCTGTCGCGTGAGGTGCTGGACCGGGCGGTGGATGGGATGCTCCGCATATTCGATCCGGTGAACGGTGGCTTCGGGCGAGCCCCCAAGTTTCCCCATCCTGCGGCGCTCACGCTGCTCCTCTCGCGGTGGTACGACGAACGGCGGCCGGAGGTTCGGACCGCGGTCGAGCGAACGCTCGACGGGATGGCGGGCGGCGGCATGCACGATCATCTGGGAGGCGGGTTCCACCGCTACAGCGTGGATGCGGAGTGGATCGTTCCCCACTTCGAGAAGATGAGCTACGACAACTCCGAGCTGCTCAAGGTGTACCTCGATGCGTACGCGGCCTTCGGCACCGAACTTTACGCCACTGTTGCGCGGGGCGTCGTACGGTGGGTTCGCGACGTGCTCGCGGATCCCGAGGGTGGCTATGGCGCCAGCCAGGACGCCGACGTAGGACTGGACGATGACGGCGACTACTTCACCTGGACCCGGGACGAAGCGGCGGCCGTGCTCACGGCCGAGGAGCTCGATGTCACCGGCGCGTACTACGACATCGGAACCGCGGGCGAAATGCACCACGACCCCGCCCGCAACGTGCTCTACCAGGCGGCGCCGCTGGCGGCGGTCGCCACGCGTCTGGGCTACGAACCGCTCGTCGCTGAGGGTCTATTGCGCTCGGCCGAGGACAAGCTGCGGGCCCGGCGCGCCGAACGCACCGCCCCGTTCGTCGACCGCACCCGGTACACCGCGTGGAACGCGATGATGGCGTCGGCCATGCTCCGGGCCGGCGCGGTGCTGGGCGACGACTGGGCGCGGGACCATGCGCTCCGTACACTGCACCGGATTCGGAGCGAAAGCGCGGAGCCCGATGCGGTGCCGCACACGCCTGGTGGCGTGGGCGGGCTGCTGGAAGATCAGGTGCAAACCGCAGGCGCGGTGCTCGACGCCTACGAGGCGAGCAGCGACACCGCGTGGCTCGACTGGGCCGGCGCGATCATGGAGCGGGTCTGGCGTGACTACCGCGACCCGGACGGAGGCGGGCTGTTCGATCGAGCCGGGGGCAGCGGCGGCGAGGGGTTGCTCCAATCCCGGGTGAAGCCGGTCGAGGACGCGCCGACGCCGTCGGCCAATGGGGTGGCCGCCGTGGTGCTCGGCCGGCTGGGGGAACTCACCGGCGCCGACGGCTGGCGCACCCGGGCGACGGAGTTGCTCCGCGCGTTTGCGGGGCGCGCGGGGGAGCTGGGCCTGCACGCGGCCACGTTTCTCATCGGATTGGACCGCCAACTCCAACCACCGGTGCATTACGTGATCGTCGGCGCGTCCAGCGATTCCACGGCGGACCGCATGCACCGCGAGGCGCTAGCCACGTTCGCACCCCGGCGCTCGGTGCAGCGGCTGCTCCCGAGCCAGGTCGGCTCGAGGCCGCTGCCGCCGCCGCTCGCAGCGATGGCAGCCCGCACTGCAGGCGTGGCGGGCTATGCGTGCGTGGGCACGTCATGCAGTGCTCCGGCCGAGACCGAAGCCGCCTGGAAGGCGACGCTTTCCCCGACGCCGGGCTGAGCCGAGCCAGCGTTTCGCGCGCGGGGCGTCCGGGTTAAGATGGGGGCAGTCGACAGCCAATCCATCCTCCCTCCTGAATATCCCGTGACCAAGACCGCAACCATCGATACCAGCCGTGGTACCCTCAAGGCGGAGCTTTTCGATAGCGAGGCTCCCAACACCGTGGCCAACTTCGAGAAGCTGGCCAACAGCGAGTTCTATGACGGCACCCGCTTCCACCGCGTCATCGCCAACTTCATGGCGCAGGGCGGCGACCCGCTCTCCCGCGACCCGAACAATCCTCGAGTCGGCACCGGCGGGCCGGGCTACAAGATCAAGTGTGAGACCAGCCGCAACACGCACAAGCACGTCGCGGGAACGCTGTCGATGGCCCACGCGGGGAAAGACACCGGGGGCAGCCAGTTCTTCATCTGCCACAGCCCGCAGCCGCATCTGGACGGCGTGCACACCGTATTCGGACAGGTCACCGAAGGACTCGACCTGGTTCGGCAGCTTCAGCGCAACGACGTGATCAACTCGATCCGGGTAACCTGAGCTGAACGTCGACTTTGCCGTCCTCGCCGACTACGCCCTCATCGACCAGCAGGGCAAGCTCTCGGTTCTCGGCATCTTTCAGCACGTGTGGGTCAGCGAGTTCCCCGCCGTGCATCCGCGCACGCATCTGGTGCTGCGGGTGCGTGGCCGCCGTACCGAGATCGGCAGCCACTCGATCCGCATCCGGTTCGTGGACGAGCGGGGAGCGGAGCTGCTCGGCGGCGATGGGACCGTGCAGTTCGGTGAGCCTCCAGCCGGTGTGACCGACGTCGAAGCCGGCGCCGTGCTGGTGTTCGACGTGCCGCTGCCAGCCGGCGGACAGTACGCGTTCGAGATCGTGCTGGACGGCGAACCGGCGCTGCGCGTGCCGCTCACGGCGAGTCTCGCGAGCACGTTCGAGGAGGACTGATCCGATGGCGCTCGATCTCTCCGCCTGGCCCCGTGACCGGGCGCTGGCCATCATGCACGAATACACGCAGTCGGAGGCGCTCCGCCGGCACATGTACGCCGTGGAGGTGGCGATGCGTGCGATGGCCGTGCGCGCGGGCGACGATCTGCACGCCTGGGGACTGGTGGGCCTGCTCCACGACTTCGACTACGAGCGATTCCCCAACGCGGCCCACGCGCCCGACCAGGAGCATCCCGCCGAAGGGGTTCGGATTCTCACCGCGCAGGGGTTTCCGGAGCCACTTGGCCGCGCGATCATGGGGCACGCGACGTACAGCGGCATCCCGCGGGACACACCG
>DASSUE010000246.1:0-7585 GCA_035707305.1 Gemmatimonadales bacterium | reverse complement strand
GGATCCAAAGCGAGCTGCCCGGTACGTCCGCATCGCCCACAATGCGAGTTCCCGGCTGGATGGTCAGCACCGCGCCGTTGGTCACCTTCACGTACCCACTGATCGTGTACGTGGTCTCGGCGAAGAACGTCCGGTTGGCGGTGATGTCGGCATTCACGGTCCCCTCGCCCGGCGGGATGACGTTGTTGCCCCCATCATCGTTGCTGCACCCGGCGATCGCCGCCAGGGCCACTGCCGCGAACAGGGTAGAACGCGGTACACGCATGAACACACCTCGTCCGGTTTGAAGTTGAGCGCGTGATGTCGTCGTCATGTAACCAACGCGGCCGGGTACCGGTCCGGCGACGCGCCGGTCACGATCGCGTTTCGGGCCGTCAGGGCTGCCACGAGACCGAGAATCCGAACGCCCGTCCGTACTTCCACCGCTGGCGGGTCACATCGCCCTGGGTCAGCCGGTATGGGGAGTCGATCAGGTTCTTGCCCTCGAGCTTGACGCCGAGTTGCTGCCCGACCGGGATCTGAATCGCGAGGTCCAGCAGGTGCCGGGGCTCCTCGTACGCATCCGGCAGGCCGCCGGTACCGGCCTCGAGAATCCGGCGGCCCACCACGTTGTACAGGGCGGTCGCGCTGAACCCGCCGTCCGCCGCGAACGTGAGGCCGCCGTTCACCACGTAGTTGGACTGACCCACCATCGGGCGGTTGCTGTTGGTGAGCGACGATATCCCGGTGTTGCCGGGTGTGATATCGCTCTGCATCAGCGTGCCGTTGACGAACGCGGTGAGGCCGCCGGCGTCCTGGCCCAGCGCGGCCATCCGTTTGCGCGCCTCGACCTCGACGCCGTAATTGTCCGCGGCCTCCGCGTTCACGAAGCTGAGCGCCTGCGATCCGGCCTGCAGGATGATGACCTTCTCGATCGGGTCGTTGAACTTCTTGTAGAAGGCCCCGAGGCTCAGGACCTCGCCCGCGCGGGGATACCACTCCCACCGCGCGTCGAGGTTCTGGACCCGGGCGCGCTGCAGATTCGGGTTGCCGATGGTCGTCAGCAGACCGATCTGCTCGAAGTACGGCACCGGCGAGAGCTCGCGATACTGGGGCCGCGAGACCGTCTGCGAGGCGGCGAGGCGGAGATTCTGGCTCGACGACAGGAAGAAGTTCAGCGTGACCGACGGCAGGACGTCGGTCTTGGTCGGATTGGTCGGCGTCGGCGTTCCCTGGGTCGAGACCGAGCTGACCAACAGATCCCAGTACTCCACCCGTGCGCCGGCGATCACCTGCAGCCAGCTCGTCACGGGGATATCGGTCATCAGATAGCCGGCGGTGATCTTCTCGTCCGCGGTATAGCGCCCCCCGTTCACGTTGGGGAACACCGAGAACGCCGAGCGCTGCACGTTGGCGTCTTCAAACACCGCCTCGGGCGTGGTGGTCCGCTCCGCGCTCGAGAGACCGACGTTGATGATGTCGTAGGCCCGGGTGCTCGACTCACGGTCGGCGGAGGTGTAGGCGCCGCCGATCTTGACGAACGCGGGGTTGGCCAGGTTGCCGACCGCGAGCCGATAGTTGCCGGCGAAGTTCCACCCGTTCTCGCCCAGGTCGGTGAACGTGCGGGTCGCGAAGCGCGGCGTACCCGGCCAGGTCGCGGGAACCACGCCCTCGATCCCGGTGCCCGCCGTTCCCTGATACGTGAGGTCCGAGCGGTCGGGCTCGTTGCGCGTGACTCTCGAGTTGGTGACCGACCAGTCCACCAGGCTCCGCTGACCGAGGAGATGCTCCGCGTGGAGCTGGTTCGACCGCACCGACCGCTCGACGAAGGTGAGGCGCGTGGTGTACAGAGGATTGAACTGCGAGAACTCCTCGTTCTCGCCCACGAGCACCGTCGCCTCGTTGTCCGCGCTCCGGGTCAGCGAGTTGTTGAGGCTGATCTTGGTATGCGAGCCGAGCCGGCTGGTGAAGTTCGCCAAGCCGCCCCAGAGGACGGAGCGCCGGCCGGTCTCGCCGCGGTACGGATTGAACGGCACCGTATTCGCCTCCGTCCCCGCCGCGAGGCCGCGCTGCTCCTCTGCCCGGATCTCCTGGTTGTAGGAATAGTTCAGCGCCATCAGGTATCCGAACGGGCCGGCGAACAGTTTGTCCTCGCCGCCGAGCGACATCCCGAAGCCAGCTTCCGGCGCGCCGCTCGCCGTATTGGCCGACCAGGCGTTGCGGAACGACCCGACGATGCTGTTGACCTCGCTCTGGGTCAGACCGGTGAGGTTACCCGCCGCCAGCACGTTGTCCGGCAGCTTCCGCTCGGAACCGGCGAAGCCCAGCCACTCGGATCCCGTGGTCGGCGCGGTGAGCACATCGTGGAACGTGGCTCGGTCGTTGAAGCCGCCCGACAGCGAGAGGGTGAACACTTTGCGGGCGGGGAACTCGCGGGTTTTGAGATTGACCTGCGCGCCGCTGAAGTCACCGGGTTGATCCGGCGTGAACGTCTTGGAGGTCGTGATGGCCTCGAGCAGCCCGGAAGGGAACAGGTCGAGCGGCACCACCTTGCGCTCGGGCTCGGGGCTGGGAATCCGAGCGCCATTCAGTGAGGTGGTCGTGTATCGCTCGCCCAGTCCGCGCACGAAGATGTATTTCCCGTCCTGCACCGTCACACCGCTCACCCGCTGAATCGCAGCCGCGGCATTGCCGTCCGGACTCTTTTCGATCTGCTCCGCCGTGACCGCGTTGACGATGTTGTTGGCATTGCGCTGCTCCTCCAGCGCGCGGTTGACCGAGCCGCGTTCCGATTCAGCGCTCACCTCGATTTCCGCCAGCTGCACGACCTCGCTCGTGAGCGTCACGTTCTGCTGGGCGGTCTCTCCCGCGGTGACCGCGACGCCGGTGACGAGCTTCGGCTGATAGCCGATCATCCGCACGCGTAACGAGACGGCGCCCGGGACAACCGGGTCAAGGGTGAACCGCCCGTCGAGCGCCGACGTCGCCTGCAGCGGCGTGGGCGCGCCCACCACCTCGACCTGCGCGCCGACGATGGGCGCGCCCTGAGCGGCATCCACGACGCGGCCGACGATCCGTCCAGCCGGGTTTGCCGGCTCCTGCGCGGGTACGGCTGCCGGCATGACGATCGCGGCCAAACACGCCATCAGGTGAACCGTACGGACGTGGCTCATGAGCACCTGCGGAGGTGAAGGGAGTCGATCAAGGACTGTCGGCGGGGAACGTGCTGGCGGCGTGTTTCGGAAGACGCACGGATGTGCAACGACTGCGTCACAGAGACGGCCCGCCGGGCGGTGACGCCACGGACGGGTCACGAGCAAGTCACGAATGCGTCATGGCTCGCCTCCCGGGTTCGCGAACATCACGCTCACCATGCGGCTCAGGTCGCGGACCTGGACCGGTTTCGGGATCGTGTACTCCGGTGTCGGGTCGCCATCGGGCCCGGATTGCGACACGCGGGGAGCGCCCGCAACGAGGAGCCGGTGGCGCAGCTCGGGGTGCTCGCTCAGTAAGGCGGCCACGAAGCGCCGGTCGGCACCGGCCGACAACCGGCCATCCGCGATCACCAGATCGAAGCTGCGCTCGCTGGCGAGCCGAAGGCCTTGCTCCCCGGTCCGGGCGGCGGTCACCAGGTGGCCGTCCGGCGCGAAGAGCGCGTGGACCATGCGATGCACTGCGGGGTCGTCGTCCACCACGAGAACGCGGCGCACCGGCGCCGCGGCGCGATCGGCGTCGTATACCGGCAGCCTAACGGTGAACTCGGCGCCGCCGCCTTGCGCCGGCTGGTACGTGATGCGGCCGCCCTGCGCTTCGACCATGCCGTAGCTCAGCGATAGCCCCAGCCCGGTGCCGTGCCCGGGCTGTTTCGTGGTGAAGAACGGGGTGAAGAGCTGGGCCACTTGTGCCGCCGGGACTCCTGGCCCCGTATCGCTCACCCGCAGGAAGGCTTCGTCCGCGTCACGGCCGGTCGCCAGCGTCACCCGCCGGGGGCGGCCGGTCTCCACCGCGGCCAGCGCGTGCGCCGCGTTCATGATGAGATTGAGGAGCACCTGCTGCAGCTCCTGGCGGTCGCCGAAGACGATCACCGGCGAGGGCGACAGCTCCTGAGCCAGCTCAATCTGTCGCTGCTGGAGGTCGTACGAGATCAGGAGCGCGGTGCGGGACACCACGTCGTTGAGGTCCACCGCGGTGCGGTCCTGTCCACCTTTCCGGGCGAAGGTGAGGAGGTTGTGCACGATCCGTCCGGCGCGTTCGGCCTGCGCGTGGATGACGCGGAGATGCTCGCGCGCCGGAGCCGGATCCGGCAGCATCCCGGGCTGCACCAGCAGCTCGGACAGGCCGGCGATCGAGGTCAGTGGATTGTTGAGCTCGTGGGCCACCCCCGAGACCAGCTGGCCGATCGCCGCCATCTTCTCGCTGTGAATCAGCTGGGACTGCATCGTGCGCTGGCTGGTCACGTCCTCCACCAGGACGACCATCGCACCGCTCGCGGGTCCGGCGAGCGGCGCCGCGGTGAGCCGCAGGATGCGCCGGTCTCGATCCACCCGAAGCTCCACCGGCTCCGGCCGCGTCTCCCCGCCCGCAGTGATCAGCTCGCGTGCCGCGGCCGCCCCTTCCGCAACCGTATCCGCGAAATCGCTGCCCACCAGATCGCGCGGTGAGCGGCCCGCGAGATTGCCCAGAGCGCGGTTTGCACGAAGGATGGTTCCCTCCGAGCCCACTACGGCGAGGCCCTCCGACAGCGCGTGGAACGCGGTCTCCCATTCCTCGGTGCTCAGGCGGACCATCTCATACAGGCGGCTGTTCGCGACCACGACCGATGTCTGGGTGGCCACGGTCGAGAGCAGCCACAGATCCTCGGTCGTGAACTGTCCGTCTCGGCGGTCGGCAACCGCGAGGGCGCCGAGCGGCAGTCCCTGGGCGCGCAGCGGAGCGACGGCGGCGGACTGGACGTCGATGCCGCCGATCAGGGTGACGGGCGGGCCGGCCGTGCGCTGGGCCACCTCGATGCGCTCCCGGGCGAGCGCGGACCGGACCAGCGCCGCGTCCGTGCCCTCGAACACCCGTCCCTGCAGTGCCTCGAGCGATCCGCTGGCCGCGGCAACCCGGAGCCGCTTCCCGTCGGCATCCTCCACCAGCGCCAGGAGCGCCCCCTCGGCCTGCAGGAAGCGCCCGGCGTACCGAGCGACCTGCTCGGCGATGCGGTCGAGCTCGATGGACTCGGAGAGGACGTAGCTCAGCTCCTGGAGCGAGAAGAGCTCGCTGATCCGGCGGTCGAGCTGGCGGGCGGTGTCTTCCTGGCGCCGCTGTGCATCGCGCAATCGGGCCCGCACCGCCAGCACGCCTCGCTCCAGCGCGAAGACGCCGGCCAGGACGATGAGGAGGCCCGGCGCCACGCCGACCACCCCGATGGCCGCCAGAGTGCCGCCCGCCGCAGCCGCGAGAAACGCGATTCCCAACAGAGTTTCCGGCGCAACCGAGCGGAGCCGTGAAAACAGAGAAATGCGAGCCGCCGTTGTCGGGAGTTAAGGGAAAAGCTAGAAGAGGCTGTCGGCCGGCGCGACTGAACCCCGCCGGCGTCTAGCGCGGAGAGCCGCCCGCGCCGTCGGCGAGCCGAAGCACCGCCTCGGCGAGCTCGGTGAGACCTTCCCCGGTGTGACTGCTGGTCGGTTGAATCTGGTCCTCGGGCAACCTGAGCTCGCGCGCCAGCGTCCGGGCCCGCTCCGCCCGCTGGCCCCGCGGCAGCTTGTCCGCCTTGGTGAGGACGGCGAGCACAGGGCGCTCGCTTTCGACCAACAGCTCCTGAATCGTCCGGTCATCGGCGGACGGCGGGTGGCGGATATCGAGCAGCCAGACGACCCCGGCGAGCGTCGGGCGCTCTCGCAGATATCGGGTCACCAGCGTGCGATAGCCTCTGCGCGCGATCTTCCCCGCTCGCGCGAACCCATACCCGGGCAGGTCCACCAGGTAGAATGTCGGCAGCCGAAACGCGTTGAGCAGGGTGGTCTTTCCGGGTGTGCCGCTCACCCGCGCGATTGGGCGCCCCACGAGGCTGTTGAGCAGGCTCGACTTGCCGACATTACTTCGGCCAATCAGCGCTACCTCCGGTAGCGCCGGCTCTAAAGCGACCAGGGGGTCAGGAAATGACCCGATGAAGTCCACCCGGTAACCGGCAAAAGGGGCGGGCACGGAGGAATGTAGGCGGTAGGGGCGGTAAGGGCGGTAGGGGCAGTAAGGCTGGGCCGCAAAGTACAAAAAGGCCGCAAGGTGTGTGCGCCTTGCCGCCTCTCTACTCATTTCCCAGACCTTACCGTCTTTATCGTCTCTACCGCCCTTACCGCCTGCTCAAGCTTCCTTCTTCGCCCTTGCTCTTTCCGTTACCACCAGTGGCGCCACGCCGTCCGCCACACATTCCTTCGTTATCACTACTTCTCTCACATCATCCCGACTCGGCAACTCGAACATGATGTCCGTCATCATGGTCTCGAGAATGCTCCGGAGGCCGCGCGCGCCAGTGCCGCGCTTGATCGCTTTGCCTGCTACCGCCTTGAGCGCCTCGTCCTGGAACGTGAGGCCCACGTCCTCGAGCTCGAAGAGCTTCTTGTACTGCTTGGTGAGCGCGTTCTTGGGCTCGACCAGGATCCGCACCAGCGCGGCTTCGTCCAGCGCCTCCAGCGCCACGCTCACGGGGAGACGGCCCACCAGCTCCGGAATCAGCCCGAAGCGCAGCAGGTCGTCGGGCTCCACCTCGGCGAACGGATTCTGCTTGTCCAGCTCCTTCTGGTTGCCGCCGTGGGCGCTGGCGAACCCGATCTGCTGCCGGCCGGTACGCGCCTGGATGATCTTCTCCAGCCCGTCGAACGCGCCGCCGCAGACGAAGAGGATGTCCTTGGTGTTGATCTGAATGTATTCCTGCTGCGGGTGCTTCCGGCCGCCCTGCGGAGGCACCGAAGCGACCGTGCCCTCCAGGATCTTGAGCAGCGCCTGCTGGACGCCTTCGCCCGACACGTCGCGGGTGATGCTGGGATTCTCCGACTTCCGCGCGATCTTGTCGATCTCGTCGATGTAGACGATGCCCCGCTCGCATTCCGCCACGTTGAAGTCGCCGGCCTGGAGCAGCCGCACCAGGATGTTCTCGACGTCCTCGCCGACGTAGCCCGCCTCGGTCAGAGTGGTGGCGTCGGCGATGGTGAAGGGGACGTCGAGGATGCGGGCGAGGGTCTGCGCGAGGAGAGTCTTGCCGACGCCGGTGGGCCCGATGAGCAGGATGTTGGACTTGTCCAGCTCCACTTCGGCTTCGCGGCCGTTGCTCGCGTTGATCCGCTTGTAGTGGTTGTAGACCGCGACCGCGAGGGTTCGCTTCGCCCGCTCCTGCCCGATCACATACTGGTCCAGCACGTCCTTGATCTCGGTGGGCGTGGGGACCTGGGTGATGCTGTCCGCGACCTCGCGCTCTTCGTCCTCTGCCAGAATCTCATTGCAGAGGGTGATGCACTCGTTGCAGATGTAGACCGACGGTCCGGAGATGAACTTCCGGACCGAGTCTTTCGACTTTCCGCAGAACGAGCAGCGAAGGTGCTTGTCGTTGGACATTGAGGCGGCGGCT
>DASSUE010000245.1:0-6506 GCA_035707305.1 Gemmatimonadales bacterium | reverse complement strand
CGCGTGGTGTCGGTCCACTGGCTCGCCTGCTCCAGTCCGGCGAGCGGCAGCGCGGGAAAGAGAAGATGCAGCGTGGCGCCGACCTGATCTCCCACCGTGCTGGCCCGATCGGCGCGGAGGTCCGTGAGCTGCCCGCTCGCGCTCAGCGCTCCCGTCCAATGCGTTCCCTCGGCACGAAACAGCGAGTCGGGAGGAACCGATCCGCCCTGTTGCCGCAGAGAGTCGAGCTGGATCGCGACGTCATACGGTGCCGCCGCGCCCCGCACGGAGACGCCGAGGTACGCGGTCCGGCGGAACTCCTGCACCTGCGAGGCCCCGCCGGGAAGTTGCAGGGTCAGGCTGTCCCGGCGCAGGAACGCGAACGTCGTATTGGGAGACGGCCGGTAGAGGATCGCGCCGGGGGCGACGGGGGGTCCGGTCTCGGCCGGGGTATCCGCGGCAGGCCCGGGACTCCCCTCGGGACGTGGCGCGGTTTCGACCCCGCCAGTGCTGCTGCTGCAGGCGGCGATGATCAACAGGGTGGCGGCGCGGCCCGCGCGTCCGACGTGCACGACGAGTGACATGTTCCCTCCTGAGACCGTAAGCTATCGCCCTCCGACCGGCGACGCCCGTGATCTCCGACAAATACGACGCCGCCCCTGGAGCGGGTCCATGGGGCGGCGCTGGGTCGAGCCGTAAGCCGAGTTCTGTTCCGCCCCGAGAGGCGGGATGGTCATCTGTCTGGGACGGCCGTCGCCGGCCGCCTCGAGCAGCCTACCCGCGGCTCACCGTTACCGGTGTGATCGGTGTGGGTCGCACCTCGCCGCCTATTTGGCCTTGCTCCGACTGGGGGTTACCGTGCCACCGACCGTTGCCGGCGGTGCGGTGGGCTCTTACCCCACCGTTTCACCCTTACCACTTTCGTGGCGGTTTGTTTTCTGTGGCCCTGTCCGTCGCCTTACGGCGCCCAGGCGTTACCTGGCAGTCTACCCGGCGGAGCTCGGACTTTCCTCGAGCGCCCGAAAGCGCCCGCGACCATCGCGCTCGACCCGCCAGAAATATAGCGGCTGGGCGGCGGCTCCGTCACTTCCGCTCGCTGCCGACGGGGCTCGCCGGGCAGCCGGACTCCAGGTGTTTCGTGTCCGTGAGCTGGTAGCCCAGGGCCTCCAGCCGTCCGGTGCCCCGCCCCAGCCGGCGGAGGCCGCGTTCCGCCTGCGCCAGCACCGGGTGCAATAGGGGGTCGGCGCGATCCCACTGCATCAGGACGCCCTCGTATTCTGCAGCCGCGGCATCGTTGTGCCCCAGCCGCTCGTGGGCCAGGCCGCGCAGGAGCCGCATCCGCGGAAGCATCCCCCACCGCATGTCGAACTGCCGCACGTCGAACTCGGCGGGCTCGAATCCTTCCGCCACCCGGAGAGCGCCGGCGTAGTCGCCCAGGGCGTAGAGCACCTGAGCGGCGATGGGGCGGGTGAAGACGGTGTACAGCAACCGGTCATCCTTCACCAACCGCATGCGTTCGCCGATCTGTGCCACCAGCCGCCGCGCCGAAGCAGTATCCCGACGCGCCATCGCGACCATGGCATCCACTTCGGGAGGAAGCGGCGCACCCACGAGTGGTCGCAGCTCCGCGACGGCCAATGTATCGCCGCCCGTCGCCAGCCCGATGGCGGCCGAAGCGCCGCTCGCAGCGATGATGCGACGCGCGAATTCCGTGGATCCTCGGCCGGCCTCCGACGCCGTGGCCCACAGCTGGCGAAGTGAGGGGGCCGGTCCGCCGAAGGCAGCGTAGAGGTCGCCCAGCATCCGGCGCTCTGCCAGGTCCCGCGGCAACCCGTGTCCGAGCGTCGAGTCGAGCCGGGCACCGATCTCGGCGGCGAATGTTATCGCCCGCCGCGCCCCCTCCAGATCACCGCGATAGGCATACACGTTCGCGGCCGACGCGATGGCTCGCACGACCACGGGGCGCGCCTCGACTTGGGTGAATTGAGTGATCGTGGCGGTGTCGAGTGCTCGGCCGAGCTCCGTGACCGCCTGCTCGACGCGGCCGGCGGCAAAGTGCACCGAGGCCCGCTCGAACGGGAACTCCGGATAGCGGTCTCCCGCGACGCCCCGAAAGCGATCGACCTCGGCCAGCGCCGCCGCGAACTCGCCGGAGCGAAGGTGGGCGTCGAGCAGCGAGACATGCGCCAGCTTCCCGGTGGGCTGGGCGACGACCCATGCCCGCGCGTCCCGAGTCCATTGCGCCCGCGCGCGAGCGACCGCGTCGGCGCGACCAGGCGTGCGAAGCGTCCGGCCCAGCGACTCGCGGTCGTGCACCGAATCGCCAGCGAGCAGCTCGACCGGTGGGCGGGGGGCGCTTGCGATCATCAGCAGATCGGTGACGTGGCGGTACGGAACCGCGTACGCGGGGTCGATCGCGAGTGCCCGGCGAAAGGCACGATACGCCTGGGTATAGGCCAACGACCGGTTGGGAATGGTGTCGTGGAACCAGGACTCGGCCAGTCCGTTCCACGCCTCGCGGTCATCGTGATCGCGGGTCAGTAATCGCTGGTACAGCGCCCGCGCCGTCACCATGTCCGTGCTGACGAACGCCTGGTAGGCGTCGATTGCGATGCGATGGTGCTCGGGCAGCCCTTCGGAATGTCGCGAGGCCTGATCCAGTGCAGCGCGAGCCGCCGAATCCTCGCCCATGCCGATCCAGCTCAGCGTGTGCGCCAACCGGTAATACGCCAGAGCGAACGTGCTATCGATCGCGGTCGCCCGCTCGAACTCCGCCGCGGCCGCGGGCAGGTTCCAGCGGTTCAACAGTTCCACGCCGGCGAGATAGCGCCGGAACGCCTCGAGCGAATGGGTAGTGGTGGCTGCGAGCCCGCGGACCAGGGCGTCGGCCGGCGCGCCCGACAGGTCGAGCAGGCGGGCAGCCAGCTGGTCGAACATCGGGCGCACGTCTTCGCCAGGTCGGGCGTCGACCCGTGCCACGTGGACTCGGGTGCCGGTTGCCACGTCGTAGACGCGGGCCACCAGACGAAGAGTGTCGCCCGCCCAGCTGAACTCGCCTCGAACGACCGTCCACACGCCCGCATCACGCGCCATGCGCCGGGCCATCTCCAGCCCGATCGGGTCGCCGGGCGCCAAACCCTGGCGCGCCAGCAGGTCGTGGAGCCGGTCGTGCTCCACCACCGTGAGATCGCTCCATTGCGCCAGGTTCAGGCCCAGCATGCTCACGCTTCCGTCGCTGAGCCACCCGAGCGTCCGGTCTTGCTGCAGGTTCTCGAACGGCAGGAGCAACATCGAGTGGCGCGGATCCACTCCGGGCGGCGGTCCGCCGCGCCGACCGATCGCCCACCACCCCCCAAGGGCGACGATTGCCAGGGCGGCAGCCACCCCCGCCGCCCTGAGGAGGCGCTTGGCGCCCCGCGGCAGCACCCGGTCGCCGGCCAACGCCCGCTGCATTTCGGCTCCGGTTTGCCACCGGTCGGCGGGCGCCTTCTCCAATGCGCGCCTCACGGCGGCGGCGAGCTGCTTGGGGACTCCCGGACACGCCCGGTCGAGCGGCACCGGCCGCTCCGTGAGGTGGCGCGATACCACCACCCGGTTCGGGCCCACGAACGGGGGTTCACCCACCAGCATTTCGTAGGCGACCACGCCGAGGCTGTAGAGATCGCTCCGCGGATCCACCGGCTCCCCCGCTGCCTGCTCCGGGCTCATATAGGTGGGTGTGCCAACCGCGATCCCCTGCCCTGTTGTTGAGCCGAGCACGACACCGTCGGGCGCGCGCGCGATGCCGAAATCAGCCAGGAGCGCACGCCCCGTCGCGGCATCGAGGAGCACGTTCTCGGGCTTCACGTCGCGATGGACGAACCCCGCGCCTCCGGCCGCGTGGAGCGCGGCGGCGATATCGGACGCGATGGCCCGGGCCCGCTCCACCGGCAGGGCCCCTTCGCGGTTCAGGAGCTGTCGGAGTGATTCGCCCGGCACTTCGTCCATCACGTAGTAATGGAGATTCTGAATTCGACCCGCGTGATGGATCGCGACGATGTTGGGATGCTGAATGCGCGCCAGCATTCGCGCTTCGGCCAGAAACCGCTGTGCGATGGCAGGTTTTTCGGTCAGCTCCGGGTGGGCGACCTTGATGGCAACGCGGCGGTCGAGCGTGCGATCCGTGGCCTGATACACCACGCCCATCCCGCCGCGCCCGAGCTCGCGCTCCAGCCGGTAATGGGGCTCGAGGGCCGCTTGCACGGCGGTGGACAGGTCGAACGCCGGATCGGTCACGACGTCACGGGGGGCGCCACCAGGATGGGATGCAGTGTCCGGCTCCAGGGTTGCGCTTGGTGGCGCCCGCCCGGTGGTTGAGCGTCGGTTGAGCGCTCGGTCATAGCTTGGCCGCGTCCGTTGGCTCCGAGCCCTTCGATGACCGCCTCAGTCAGCCAGCTGTCTCCAACCGTCGCGGCCGTGCTTCTCCCCGGCGAGCGATCCAGCGTCGATGCCGCCGGCAGTGGCTGCTTCGCTGTGCTCCACCGCGACTCCATCGCCGAGGCCGTCCGGGTCGTGCGCGAGCGCCCCGTCGACGCAGTTCTCGTATCGGTCCACCGTTGCGAACCGGACCACGTCGCCGCCCTGGGGCATCTGGTTCGGGACTTCCCTGGCATCCCCACCGTGGCCCTGGTTTCACGCCACGATGACGGGGCGTCCGAAACGCTGCTGCGGCTTGGCGCGTCTGGCGTGCGTCAAGTCGTCGACGTCACCAGCCCGGCCGGGTGGCGCCGCCTGCGCCGGGTCGTCGGGCAGCCGGCCTCCCGCGCGGTGGCCCGGATCCAGGGTCCCTTGCTGGAGGCGCTCGACGACGTGCCGGTCGACGCGCGCCTGTTTCTGGAGGCGCTGGTGCGGCTCGCGCCCGAGACAGCCACCGTCCGGCTCCTGGCAGAGCGATTGGCGGTGCGCCCCAGCACGCTCATGTCACGGTTCGGCCGCGCGGGATTGCCGTCGCCCAAGAACTATCTCGCCGCGGTCCGGCTGCTCCACGCGGCGCTGCTCTTCGAGACACCGGGGCTCTCGGTTGCCGACGTGGCCTACCGGCTCGAGTACTCCTCGCCGCAGAGCTTCGGCCGGCACTTGCGGGCCATGCTTGGGATCACGGCCTCCGAGTTCCGGCGGCGATTTGCCTTCCCCACCGCCATCACGCATTTCATCGACCGGATGGCTCGACCGTACGCCACGATCTGGCGCGAGTTCCACCCCCTGGCCGCCGCCACTTGGGAGGGCGAACCGATCGAACCGCGCGGCTAACCGACGAGCCCCAACTGGCTGGCAGTGGTCAGTGCGACTACGCTGTGCCCGCGCGCTTCGATGCGGGCTCGCCCGCCCTGCTCACGGTCGACCACCGCCAACACGCCGACCACCTGCCCACCCTCCGTTTCCACCGCATCGATCGCGCGGAGCGCCGAGCCACCGGACGTGATGACGTCTTCCACCACGACCGCTCGCGCTCCCGGCGAGAAGTTGCCCTCGATCAGGCGGCGGGTGCCGTGGTGCTTGGCCTCCTTCCGCACGGTGAACGCGTCCAGCGGGGGGCCGGCGGCGAAACTGGCCGCGGCGATCGCGTATGCCACCGGGTCGGCGCCAAGCGTAAGGCCGCCGATCACGGAGGCATCCCAGCCCGCTGCCCGGATCGCGGCCAGACCGGCTTGACCGACGAGCTGCAGTCCTTCGGCCGACATCGTGGTCAGGCGGCAGTCTATGTAGTAGGACGAGTGCTCCCCGCCGGCGAGCACGAACTCCCCGCGGCGCACTGACCGCGAGAGTAACAGCTCTTCCAGCCGGGTCACCGCAGGGTCTTGAGGAGGTTGCTGAGGAAGCCGCCCTTCGACTTTTCGTCGCGGACAGCGGTGCAGAAGGTTCGGGCGAATTCGTCCACGGACTTACTGCGGCGCGAGAGATCCCGCTCGAGTCCGCGCATCACGGCCGATTCGATCGCCGGGGAGAACCGCAGTCCGCGGCGGGCCTGGTTCAGGGGGACCGGGTCTTGTGAGAGTAGTTGTTGGAACAACTCCCTCGGGTTCTTCCCAGTAAACGGCAGACACTCCGTCAGCAGGTTGTAGGTAATAGTCGCCAGGCTGTATACGTCTGCCTGCTCGCCGACCAGCTCGCCGGACAGCGTCTCCGGCGCGACGTATTGAAGGGTGCCGACGAAAAACCCGGCCCGGGTCAGGCGTTCTTCCGGGCTGACCTCGGCATCGCGCGCGATCCCGAAGTCCAGCAGCTTCGCCCGCTGCGTGGCGGGATCGTACATGATGTTGGCCGGCTTGAGATCGCGATGGATGATCCCGGCGCGATGGGCCACGGTGAGCGCGGCGCCGATCTGCTCGACGATCGTAGCCACGACTGGAGCCGCCAGATTTCCGGAGCGGGTGAGAAACGTGGCGAGGGGCTCGCCCTCGGCCCATTCCAGCGCGAGGTACTGCACCCCATCCGCCGCGCCGTAGGAGTACGTACGTACCATGTTGGGATGATTGAGCCGTTCGCCG
>DASSUE010000244.1:0-3285 GCA_035707305.1 Gemmatimonadales bacterium | reverse complement strand
GACGGCGACCATGTAGCCGGGACCGGCGAACGCCAGCGCCTTGCGGACGAACGAAAGGCCCTGCGTACCACTGGGGACCAAGACGGTGGCATGGGACTCCGGCAGGCTGGGCTGCGTACGAGGGTACCGCCAGCCGGCGATCTCGTGGGCGGGAGGCGTGATTGCGCTCATGCGGAGCGGCTCCGGCCCACGAACAGCGACTGCGCCAGCTCGTGGCCGATCACGCATTCGTGGCCGTCGACGTCGAGCGTGATCGGGCCCTGAAACGGCTGGTGCGAGAGCACCATCAGCGTCGCTCCGGGCTGCAGGCCGACCGACGCGAGATAGCGGAGCCGGTCCGGCTCCTCCGACGCGACTCGGCGCAGCTCCACCAGCTCGCCGGCCGCCACCTCGGACAGCGGGGTCCACGACACCTCTTCGATCGCAAGATCGGCGGTGGGGATGGGATCGCCGTGGGGGTCGGCCGCCGGATTGCCGAGCGCCACTGACATGCGCTCGATGAGCTCATCCGACACCGCGTGCTCCAGGCGCTCCGCCTCCTGGTGTACGCCGTCCCAGCCGTAGCCGAGGAAACCCACCAGATAGGCTTCGATGATTCGATGGCGGCGCACCATCTTGAGGGCGGCCCGCCGGCCGTCCGGCGTGAGTTGCACGCCCTTGTAGGGCACGTGCTCGAGCAGCCCCTGCTCCGACAGCCGCTTGATCATTCCGCTCACCGAGGCAGCCGACAGCTCGAGCCGGTGAGCGATGTCGCTGGTAGACGCGGGGCGGCCCTCGGGTGAGAGGCCCCAGATGACTTTGAGGTAGTCCTCGACCGAACGGGTCAGCGGTTCGTGGGTGGCAGCGGCCATGGTGTGTCGCTACTCCCGCCAGGCCCAGCCGCGGAGCTCGTAATAGCGGCGGCGGGGCAGCGCGTGAATGGGAGGAATGCCGTGCCGGGAGCACCACCAGCAATGGATCGTCAGACCGAGGAGCCCGAGGCCGAGCGGCACTGCGACCGCGACGTGACCCGCGGCGCGATACACGAGCCAGGTGCCCAACGTGACGACGCCCCACTTGGCGATCTTGCGCCAGGCCGGGGTCTCGACCTCGAATACCGCGAACACCGCATGGCCCGCGATCGCGATTGCGAGTAGGAGTGCCAGCTCGAGTTCGAAGCCCATGAGTCGATCAGATTTAGGTTGGCCTAAATCTCGAATCTGAACGCCCTAATGTCAACTGTGTGAAAGCCGAACCGCCGACTCGTGCGCAAGGTTCGGGGCCGGCCCGTAGGCCCGCCGGGCCTACCCCATGATCACAACTTGCTACGGATTGATGACTTGGAAGAGCGACGAAAGGATGCGTTCGGTCATGCCCCACACGACCATGTCATCGATGTGGTAGGCGGGAAAGGTTCGTGGCTCGCCCCGGAGATTGAGGCTGTACGGACGTGCGGCTGAGGGGTCGCGCAGCCGCGCAAGCTCGACCCAGTGAGCGGCGGAAACCTCGGGGTTGAGGTTGAGCAGCGGGCGCCCGGCGAGGGCGAAGACGAATGGCCTGACGGCGATGGGAGGAAGCACCGGGGTTCGCGGCGCCACATCGTCGAGTATCCCGATGCAGCTCGGTCGGGGCAGTTCGATGCCGACCTCTTCCGCCGCCTCGCGGAGGGCCGTATCGAGCAGGTCGCCGTCGTCGGCGTCGCGGCGTCCGCCCGGCAAGCCGATGTGGCCGGACCACGGATCGCCCGCGCGCTCGGCGCGGCGGATCAGCAGCAACGCATCGGGGTCGGGCACCAGCACCAGTGCAACCGCGGCCCAGATGGCGTCGGGCTCGTCGGCCGCGACAGCACGGTAGGCGGCCAGCCGAGCGACGACCTGGTGCAGCAGCCGGCTAATGGTGGTGCGAGTGGCAGGAACCGCCGCAACAGCCGCCGCCCGCCGGCGGGCCGAGGCTCGTGAAGTCGGCTCCCTTGGTGCTCGAGCCGGACCGGGCGGGCACCGACATGCGGCGCTCGAGCTTCCGCCCTTCGCAATCAGGACAGCTGACGACGGCGCCGTTGCGGACCAGCTTCTCGAAATCGGCGCCGCACCCGGCGCAGCGGTAGGCGTAGATCGGCATGCTGGAACCTAGCGCGGCGGCGAGTTCGCGGCGACCCTACCTTATTAGTGATGGCGACACCGACGCTCACCCAGCACACCTTGCCCGGCGCACTGGGCGAGATCCTGGTCGATGTCCGGGCGGCCGGGCGCGGCTCGGCCCGCCCGGGCGTCGTGATCATGCACGGGTTCAAGGGCTTCAAGGACTGGGGCATGTTTCCGCCGCTGGCAGACCGACTGGCTCATGCCGGGTTCACAGCGGTGTCGTTCAACGCGAGTGGCAGCGGCGTCGACGAGAGCGGCGAGTTCGTGTGGCCTGAGCGGTTCGGTCGCAACACGTTCTCAGCGGAGCTCGCTGATCTGGACCGCGTGGTCGATGCCCTGGCGAACGGGGAGCTCGGAACAAGGGCCCCGAGCACCATCGGGCTGGTGGGACACTCGCGCGGCGGCGGCATGGCCCTGCTGCACGCCGCTCGCGACCCGCGGGTCCGGGCGCTGGTTACCTGGGCGGCGATCTCGTCGGTGGCGCGGTGGACGGCTCCTTCCGAGATCGCTGCCTGGCGCGAGCGCGGCCGAATCGACGTGGTCAACGCGCGCACGGGGCAGGTGTTGCCGCTCTATGTCGAGGTGTTGGATGATATCGAGCACAACAAGACCGGCGCGCTGGACATCCCGCGGGCGGCTGCCGCAATCGAGCTGCCCTGGCTCCTGATCCATGGAACGGCGGACGCCTCGGTGAGCATCGAGGAGGCTAATCGGCTGGTTCAGGCCGCGCGGCCGGAAGCCGTTCGCGCCATCCGGTTGGACGGCGCCGGCCACACCTTCGGCGCGGTGCACCCTTGGAAGGGCAGCACGCCTGACCTGGACCTCGCCATGAGCGAAACGGTCGGTTGGTTCAGCCGACACCTTTCCTGACGGCCGCGCTGCCAATCAACTCCACCTCGCCGCTGTCGGCGTCGAGCCGGGCGAGCCCGCCCACCGGCAATGTCCACTGGTCATCCACGTGACCGATCGGGAAGCCGGCGGCGGTGGGGATCCCCAACGGCTCGAAGTATCCAGCCAGTACTTCGTCGAACCCGAGCCCGCCATCAGACGTCGCCCGCTTCATCTCGGTAAACTGGCCCACGATGACCCCGGCGAGCCGGTCGAGCAGGCCGGCGAGGCGAAGATGCGACAGCGCGCGGTCCACACGATACAGGTCCTCGCCGAC
>DASSUE010000243.1:0-9097 GCA_035707305.1 Gemmatimonadales bacterium | reverse complement strand
GGTTTACGGCGTTGAGCATCAGCTCCACGCACATGAACAGCACGATGGCGTTGCGCCGGAGCAGCACGCCCGCCACCCCGATGCTGAACAGGATGGCCGACAATCCGAGCGCGGGACCGAGCAGCATCACACCCTCCGCTTAGCGAGCACGACCGCGCCGACGATCGCGGCGAGCAACAGCACCGACGTGATCTCGAACGGGATCAAATAGGTCTGGAAGACGGGGGCGGCGATGGCGCCGACGACCCCCCGCTGCGCAGTCGCGCTCTGGATCGCATCGGCGCCCGCGAGCGCCGCGGGCACCCGCACCTCGGCTGCCAGCCGCTCGGGGGTATACGCCCACAGGAGCCACAGTTCGGCCACCAGCAGGCCCACGGCCACCAACGTCGCGGCGATGGCGGCCGGCCCGCGCAGATCCGAGCCCTTCCGGCCGAGGTTGAGCAGCATGATGACGAACAGGAACAGCACCATCACCGCGCCGGCGTAGACCAGCACCTGGATCGCCGCGATGAACTGGGCATCGAGGAGCACGAAGATAGCGGCCAACGAGAACATGACTTGGACCAGGCAGAGGGCCGCGGCGACGGGATTCCGCTGCAGAATGCACGCGAGCGCCGCCACGACGGCGACGACCGCGAAGACCCAGAAAATGGTCTCGGTCACCTATTCACCCTTCGGGTCCCCAGGGTCCCATAGGGTCGACACCGGGTGCGTCTGGGACGACAGCCGCTCGAGATCATACACGAACCGTCCGCGAGAGTACTCAGAGTTCTCGTAGTGCACACCGACGTGGATGGCCTCCTCGGGGCAGACCTCCTGGCAATACCCGCAGAATACGCAGCGGAACTCGTCGATCTCATAGATCAGGGGGTAGCGATGCCCCTGCTCGTCCTCGCCCGGAACCAGCTTGATGCAATTGGCGGGACAAATCTGTGGACACAAGCCGCAGGCGACACACTTCGATCGGCCCTGCTCGTCGGTGAGCATGCGGTGCGTGCCGCGCCAGCGCGGTGACATGCTCCAGGAGCCCATCCCGTGCGCGGCATCGGTACTCTTCTCCTCCGGGTACTGCATGGTCACCTTCTTCTCGAACATGTGCTTGAAGGTGAGCGAGAGACCTTTGAGGGCGGCCCGCACGTAGCTCACTTCGCGCGCGGGTCGCTTGAGCACTTTCACCCCGATCGCCATCAGGCCGCCCTCGCCGGCGCGCGGCCGGCGGTCCGCTGTGCGGCGCGGGCCGCGCGAGCCGACCCCCGCACGATCGCTCCGCGGTCGATCACGACGAAGAGCACGATCGCCAGCACGAGATTGACCGCGGTCAGGGCGGCCGCCCGGGCTACGGGGTCGGTCAAGCCGACCACCCGCTCGATCAGGTATACCGCGGTGCAAATCACCAGTATGTAGGCGAGGGCCAGCGGGGTGAGCAGCTTCCAGCCGAGCGCCATGAGCTGATCGTAGCGGAACCGAGGCAACGTCCACCGAATCCACATCACGAAGAAGATCCAGAAGAGCGTCTTGACGAAAAAGCTCAAACCGGTCAGGACGGTCGCTACTAGACCGGGCTCGAGGGTCACGACGGCCCATGGCTTGGGGGTGCCGACGGCGACGAAGGGAATGTCCCAGCCGCCGAAGAACAGCGTGGCGACCATGGCCGACACGGTCACGACGTTGGCGTACTCCGCGATGAAGAACAGCGAAAACTTCATCGCGCTGTACTCCGTGTGGTAGCCCGCGATGAGCTCGGATTCGGCTTCCGGCAAATCGAACGGAAGCCGGTTGGTTTCGGCGAACCCGGAGATGAGGAAGATGAAGAAGGACAGGAACAGCGGCCCGATGTACCACAGACCCGCCTGTTGCTCCGCGATGATGGCGCCGAACGAGGCATTGCCCGCGAGGAGCAGCACGGGCACGAGACTCATCCCCATCGCGACCTCGTAGGAGATGAGCTGGGCGCACGCCCGGAGGCCGCCCAGCAGGCTGTACTTGCTGTTGGACGACCAGCCCGCGAGCCCGATCCCGTACACCCCCAGCGAACTGATCGCCAGCACGAACAGGAATCCCACCGGCACGTCGGCGACGACCATCGGCATCGGGCCCTGGTGCACGAACCGGCCGAGCAGGGGCAGCGTGAAGTCGAAGTCGAGCGGAAGGGGGGCGGCGAACGGAATCACGCCGGACAACAGCAGCGCCGGTATGAACGCCATGGCCGGCGCCAGCAGGAACAGGACCCGGTTGGCTTCCGCCGGATAGGTCTCCTCCTTGACGATATTCTTGAGCCCGTCGGCGATCGGTTGCAGCAGTCCGCCGGGCCCCACACGATTGGGCCCGAACCGGTTTTGCATCCACGCCGAGACCTTGCGCTCCATCAGCGTCAGCAGCGCCACCCCCAGCATCACAACGGTGAAGACGAGCAGCATCTTGAGGACGCTGAGCAGGATGAAGCCCTTCATCTCGGGCGTCATGTCCCGGCACCCGCCAACGCTCGGGCGCCATCCGCCAGCACGCGCCCGGTAAAGCCGAGGCTCGCGTGGGTGAGGCCGCCGAAGACGGGCCACGCGTGGCCCAGCAGCGCGAACGCTTCCTCGGCAGTGGTGGGGGCATCGGCATCGGGACCGGGACCGGCCATCACCTCACCGGCGATCCACCATGCCGGCCGGGCCATTCCGGGCGGAGCCTTGGCCTGCTGGAACCGCTGCGCCCGCCGGTCGCGATTGACGTAAACCCCATTCTCCTCGACCATCGTCGTCACCGGCAGGATCAGCTCGGCATTGCGAAGGCTGGCGGGCGCCACCGTCACCAACAGCACTAGCGCCCCGTTGACCTTCGCGAGCGCCTCCTCCTCGGGCTGGTGCAGCTCAGCATCGAGCACCAGCACGACGGCTGCGTCGTGGGCGGCCGAGAGTGCGGCTGCCCAATCGCGCCGATAGCCCAGCAGCTCCGCACCAACCAGGTTCGGGACCCGCTCACGCCGGAGTGCGAGGTTCGGCACCCCGGGAAGCGGCGCCTCGTCACCCAGCGGGACCTGCACCGCCGCCGTGATCGGGCGGCCGTCAAGCAAGTGGCGGACGAGGCCAAGCGATTCAGTGGACGCGCGCCCCGAGGCAAGGATCACCGCGGGACCCCGCGTGCCCCGCACGATCTGCCCGAGGCGGTCGAGCGCCGCGTCCCAGTCGGTCGCGACGTGCCGCTGCCCGTCCCGGACCAGGGGCGCCTCGACGCGGTCGCCCCGATTCATCCAGCGGTAATTGGAGCGCCCGTAGTCGCAGATGAAGTGGCGGTTGACATCGAGGTTGGGACGCGGCCGCAACCGGACCACGACATCGTCACGCGTGTCGACGCTGATGTTGCAGCCCTGGGTGCAGCCTGGGCAGACGCTGGCGGTCTTGTCCAGGTCCCACGCCCTGGCCTTGTGCAAGAAGTCCTTGGACAGGAGCGACCCGACCGGGCAGAGATCCACCACGTTGCCGGCCCAAGGATGGTCGAGCGGCTGCTCGTCCGCGATGCCGATGAACGCGCGATCGCCGCGCTCCGACACGTTGAGGATCGGATTCTCGGCGACGTCCTCCATGAACCGGACGCATCGAGTGCAGAGGATGCAACGGTTCGGCACGTACAGAATGTCGGGCCCGAAGTCCTCCACCGGGCTGTAGCGCTTCGCGTACTCGCCGTACCGCGTGCTGCCCCGCCCTTCCTGAAACACATAGTCCTGCAGCTCGCACTCGCCGGCCTGGTCACAGATCGGACAATCGAGCGGATGGTTGATCAGGAGGAACTCCAGTACGCTCTTGCGCGCCTCTTTGGCCTTGGCGCTCTCCACGCGAACCACCTGACCGTCGGCCACGGCGGTCACGCACGCCGGCAGCAGCTTCGGCGCTTGCTCGACCTCGACCAAACACATGCGGCAGACCGCCGGCGACGGCAGCGACGGGTGGTAGCAATAGTGCGGCACCAGCACGCCCGTGCGCTTGGCGGCCTCGAGGATGGTCGTGCCCTTGGGCACCGCCACCGCGACGCCATCGATGCTGACCGTGACCAGTTCGTCGCTCATCTCATACCGTCGCCAGGGCCGGCTGCCGCGCCCGCGCGATATACGCCTCGAACTCCTCGCGGAACTTCTGAATCCCGCTCACGACCGGCGCCGCGCACGAGTCGCTCAGCACGCAGATGGTCTTCCCAGTCATGTTCTCCGACAGGTCGAGCAGCAGGTCGAGGTCGTCGGGTCGGCCCTTCCCCGCAAGGATGCGTTCGAGGACCTTCACCGTCCACGCCGTTCCCTCCCGGCACTGGGTACACTGGGCGCACGATTCGTGGGCGTAGAATCGGGCCAGCCGCCAGATCTGATAGACCATGTCGGTCGAGTCGTCCATCACGATCATGCCTCCCGACCCCAGCATGGACCCGCGAGCGACGATGCCTTCGTAATCCGTGGGGCACCCATCCACTTCGGATGCCGTCATGATGGGCACTGAGGAGCCACCCGGAATGACCGCCTTGAGGGTGCGGCCCGGCGGCGGTCCCCCGGCCAGGTCGAAAATCAGCTCCTGCATCGGGAAGCCGAGGGTGACCTCGTAGTTGCCGGGCCGCTGCACGTGACCGCACACCGAGATCAGCTTGGTGCCGGTGCTCTTGGGGTTCCCGAGCGAGAGGCCCTTGTACCACTCGGCGCCGCGCTCGATGATGTGCGGGACCGCGGCCAGCGTCTCCACGTTGTTGATGGTTGTCGGCAAGCCGAACAATCCCGCCTGCGCCGGATAGGGCGGCTTGATCCGGGGATTGCCCCGCTTGCCTTCCAGCGAGTTGAGCATCGCGGTCTCTTCACCGCAGATGTACGCCCCCGCGCCCCGATGGAGAATGACCTCGATCCGGCGGCCACTGCCGAACGCGCTCGCGCCGAGCGCGCCGTCGCGGTACGCCTCGCCGACCGCGTCGGTCATGATCTGCCAGGGGTCGGTGAACTCGCCGCGGATGTAGATGAACACCGTTTCGGCGCTGATGGCATGCGCCGCGATCGCGCAGCCTTCGATCAGGCCATGCGGCGTCCAGCGCATGATCTCGCGGTCCTTGAACGTGCCAGGCTCGCTCTCGTCCGCGTTGCAGACCAGATAGCGGGCCCGCGCGTCGACCTTGGGCATCAGCCCCCATTTCACCCCGGTGGGAAACCCCGCCCCGCCCCGGCCGCGGAGGCCGGACTCCTTCACCGCCGCGATGACGTCGTCGGGCGTCATCTGGAGCGCCTGGCGCAAGGCCCGGTAGCCGCCGCGCTCGACCCAGCCGGCATAGCTCCGGGCCCCCGCATCGCCGAAATACCGCGACAGGACGAGCGTTTCCCTGGGATGACTGGGATGGGGAAATCCCATTACCGATACCTCGCCACGAGCTCGGGGACGCGCGCGGGAGTGACGCTCTCGACGAAGTCGTCGTCGATCAGCACCGGCGTCGGAAAGCCGCACGCGCCCAGGCATTCGACCTCGATGACGGTAAAGCGGCCGTCGGGGCTCGTGGCGCCGAGCTCACCGCACCCGGTGGCGTCCAGCAGGGCGCGCATGGTGTCTTCCGCGCCGCATAGTCCACAGGGCGACGTCGTGCAGATCTGAATGAAGTGGCGGCCGACCGGGTGCGTGTGATACATCGTGTAGAACGTCACGACACCCTTCACGTAGGCGGGCGTGAGGTCGAGCGCGCGGGCGACCTCGCTCATGGCGCCCTCCGAGATCCATCCCCGGGCCTCCTGCACCAGCCACAGGGCCGGCAGCAGGCACGCCTGCTTGCTGGGATACCGTTCGATGAGCTCGTCGAGCCGACGCCGCACCTCACCCACCAGCACCGGCTCGTGGGCTGCCAGGCCGTGGCTCACCGGTCCACCTCGCCCATCACGATGTCGACGCTGGCGTTGATGGCGATGACGTCCGAGAGCAGGGCACCTTCGCACATCTTGGGCAGCGACGCGAGGTTGACGAACGCCGGCGGACGGATCCGCCACCGCACCGGCTTCGCGGTCCCGTCCGACACGAGGTAAGTACCTAGCTCGCCCTTCGGATTCTCGACTCCGAGGTAGGTCTCGCCTACCGGTGGCTTCACCCCTTCCATCACCTGCTTGAAGTGGAAGATCATCGCCTCCATGTCGCTCATGGCGCGCGACTTTGGCGGCAGAATGACGCGGGGATCGCTCACATTGATCGGCGCTCCCTCGAGTGTCTCGAGCCGGTCGAGCGCCTGCACTAGGATACGGGTGGACTGGTACATCTCCTCGAGCCGCACACGGTACCGGTCGTAGATGTCGCCGTGCTCGCCGATCGGCACGTCGAAATCATAGGTCTCGTATCCCAGGTAGGGACGATCCTTCCGCACGTCGTAGTCCACGCCGCTCGCGCGGAGCATCGGCCCGGACAGCGAGAAATTGATGGCCTCCTCCGCCGTGAGCACGCCGACGCCCTGGGTGCGGCCGCACCAGATGGCGTTCCGGGTGAAGATCGTATCGACCTCGTCCAGCGTGCCGGGGAACGTGCGGCAGAATTCCCGGAGCTCGGCCTCCCAGCCGTCCGGCACGTCGGCCATCATCCCACCCACTCGGGTGAGGCTGGTGGTGAGCCGGGCGCCCGTCCAGGCTTCCTGGAGGTTATAGATCCGTTCCCGCTCCTGGAACGACCAGAGGAAGGGCGTGTAGGCGCCCAAGTCGATGCCCGTCGTCCCGAGCCAGACGAGATGCGAGATGATCCGACTCATCTCGCAAGCGATCACCCGGAGGACCGTGCAGCGCTCGGTGATCTCGAGCCCCATCAGCTTCTCGACCGCGAGCACGAAGGCGACATTGTTGGCCATCGGCGACAGGTAGTCGGTGCGGTCGGTGAGCGGAATGATCTGGTTGTACTGGCGGTACTCGCCCAGCTTCTCGAATCCCGAATGCAGATAGCCGATGTGCGGGATCACGCGCAGCACGGTCTCGCCCTCGAGCTCGATGACCAGGCGGAGCACACCGTGCGTGGCCGGGTGCTGCGGCCCGATGTTCACCAGCATGTGCTCGGCGCCGAAGTTTTCGTCGAAGTGGCCGGGCGTGCGGTACTCCTGGGTGTCGCGGTGGCCCACGCCGAGTGGAATGCGGCGGGGGCGTCCGGCGGCGTCGACGCCGGACGTCGCCAGCGTGTACTCCAGCGTACGTGGGCTCACCGGAGAAACCCCCGCTCACCGGCGCGTAGCCGATCGCGCATGTCTTTGGGCAGCTCGTGGTAGGCCTCGGCGATCGACAGCTCCTCGAGCGAGTAATGGGCCTCGGGATTGGCCGCGAGGGCCTGGCGCGTCTGTTCGGCCCGGCTGAAGTGCCCGCGCAACGGGAAATCCTTCCGCAGCGGGAAGCCCTCGGCGTACGTCTCCCACATCAGGATGCGTCGGAGGTCCGGGTGGCCGGTGAACACCACGCCGAACATGTCGTACACCTCCCGCTCCAGCCAGTCGGCACCGCGCCATAGCCCGTAGACCGACCTGACCTCGAGCGGCTCACGCTTGTCGAGCGCGACTTTCAGACGGAGATCCGCTTTACGGGCGAGTGAGCGCAGCTGGTACACCACCTCAAGCGGCAGCTCGGTGTCGCGATAGTCGACGGCGGTCACATCGGTGAGATAGTCGAACCGCTGATCGGGATCATCCTTGAGCCAGGCGAGCGCGTCGAAGGCAGCGTCCCGGCGCAGGTACACAATGGTATCGCCGCAGGACACCAGGGCCCGCTCCACCGCATCACCGAATCGGCGCTGGAGCGCGGGAACGGTGGCCGAAAGCTCTCCCCGCGCGGCTGCCGAGGTCATGACGAGCGCGTCTGGTGCACCGAGTTGCCGAACGGCTCGGACAGCTCGTCCACCCGCTCAGCGGGAAGGAAGAGTCCGGACGGTCCGACCAGCTTCTCATCGCGCAGACGCTCGTCCATCACGCTCTCGCCCTCGATCTTCTTCTGCAGCAGCTGGATGCCGTAGATGAGGCCCTCCGGACGCGGCGGGCAGCCGGGCACGTACACGTCGACCGGCACCACGGTATCGATACCCTGGACCATCGCGTAATTGTCGAAGATGCCGCCGGACGAGGCGCAGGCACCCATCGAGATGCACCATTTCGGTTGCGGCATCTGATCCCAGATACGCCGGATCACCGGCGCCAACTTGAACGGCAGGCGCCCGGCACAGATCAGCACGTCGGCCTGGCGGGGCGAGAAGCTCATCCGCTCCATCCCGAACCGCGCGAGGTCGAACCGGCTGGCCGCGGTGGCCATGAACTCGATGGCGCAGCAGGCGGTGCCGAACGGCATCGGCCAGAGCGAATTCTTCCGGGCCCAGTTGACCAGAAAATCGAGACGGGTGGTCAACCAGTTGGGGGAGACCGTCGACATGGTCGTCGGCTCGCTCCAGGCACCCTGCGCTGCGGGATTGGTCATTCCCATTGCAGCGCGCCCCGCTTCCAGATGTACACGTAGCCCACCGCGAGGATCAGAATGAAGACCAGCATGTCGAGGATCACGATCCCGGGATCGAGCGCCAGCCCGCCGCGCATCGACGCGAAGAACGCGACCGCCCACGGAATCATGAACACGGTCTCGATATCGAAGATGATGAACAACACGGCGACCAGATAGAACTTTACCGAAAACCGCTCGCGGGCGTCCCCGAGCGCCGGCATCCCGGATTCGTACGGAGCGATTTTCGTGGGGGTCCGGCGGTACGTCGAAAAGATGTGGGAGACGCCGATCATCAGGATCGCGTTGGCGATGACGAACGCGATCAGGAGAAGAATCGGGATGTAGGGCTGGAGCATACGGGGTCCTCCCCTGCCCTCGTGAAATATTTCACTTGCGTCCTCGGGAGAAGCTAACCCCGCCCCGACCTCACTTCAACCCGCGAGCGGGAGCGTGTGGGTATATTCCGCGCCGTTCCGATGGGCGGGTCGCCCATCTGTCCCTTCTGTCCACCCGCCACTCCGCCGCATGTCCATCAAATCCGACCGTTGGATCCGCCGCCTGGCCCGGGAGCACGGCATGATCGAGCCGTTCGTCGACGGCCAGATCCGGGCGACCGACGCGCAGGGCCGCCGCGTCATCTCGTACGGCGTGTCGTCCTAC
>DASSUE010000242.1:0-2270 GCA_035707305.1 Gemmatimonadales bacterium | reverse complement strand
ACGACGTGCTGGTTGGTGACGATGATGCCGTCGGCACGAATGATGAAGCCGGTACCGTACCCTTCGACGACACGCTCACCGGCCTCGGGTACGAAGAAGAGATCCCACGGGCTGCGCGGTCGGACGCGCTGGCGTCCGGTTTGATGGATCGAGACGACCGCCGGCGCCACCCGCTCAGTGGCCTCCACGAGAGCCGTGCGTCGGGCGGTCCCGAGCGCTTCACCGACCGCGCGCCGTTGCGCGATAGTCCCTCCGGAGATGGTCTCGCGTTGCTGCGCGTCGGCATGCAGGACTGACCACTCGGCGCGGTCCGCCCGACCACAGCCGATCGCAAGCACGCCGCAGACGAGAACCGGTATCGCTCTCACGAAACCTCCTCGGCGGCTCCGACCGGCGCGGGCGCGGCACCCGCCTCGGCGTAGCAATTGCGAGGGTACCGTGCCGCCACGAAATAGAGTCCCTGGGCGGGCGCCGGTGGGCTGGTCTCCAGATTGTCGCCCCGAACCAGGAGCGCGGCCATGTCCGCCAGGGGGCGCCGGCCCAGCCCGATGTCCACCATCGTGCCGACGAGCATGCGAACCATGTGATGTAGGAACCGGTCGGCCTCGACGTGGTAGCTCACCCCGCGGAGCTCTTCCCGCTCGGTCCAATGGGACTCCGAGATGACCGAGCGGTGATGCGGCTTCAGCTGTCCGCGGACCGAGAACGCGGTGAAGTCGTGCGCGCCGCGGATCTGTGCGGCGGCGGCCTGCAGCGCCGCCCAATCGAGCTGCCGGGCAAGCGGCCACTCGTAACGGCACCGGAAGGGCGACGCGCTGGCCTCGTCGGTCCCCACGTCATAGCGGTACCGACGCGCGATCGCATGCTTTCGCGCGTGAAAGCGCGGCTGCATGGCTGCCACGGCTTCCACCCAGCAATCGCCGGGGAGCAACGCATTGATCGCCCGCTTCGCCTCGCCCGATCGCCAGCGCGAAGGCAGGGAGAAGCTCACGCCGAGGCCCTGGGCGTGAACCCCGGCGTCGGTCCGGCCCGCGGCATGGGCCGGGGTCGGCTCGCCGGTAAGCCGCTCCAGCACGCGTTCGAACTCGGTTTGAACGGATCGGCCGGCGGGTTGGCGCTGCCAGCCTTGAAAGGCTCCGCCGTCGAAATGAAGCAGGGCGAGGAAGGTCTGCTGCATCGTGTGTCCGAAATGTAGTCCTCCGACGAACCGGGGGCAACAACCGCAAGTGCTTGTGGCAATTGACAGAACGTGTGGTGATACGATACGTTTTCGAGGGGGGAAGCCGACCCTTTCCACCCACATTTTCCACCCGTGACGATCGCCTCCACCTCGAGCCCCTCCAGTGCGCTCGCGGCCGCGCTCCACTGCCTGGCCGACGGCACCCCCCTGAGCCGAGACGCGACCGCGGCTGCCTTCGACGTGATCATGGCCGGAGCCGCAACGTCGGCTCAGACCGCTGCCCTGCTCATGGGTCTCCGGGCGCGCGGGGAGTCGGTGGAGCATCTCGCCGGAGCCGCCGCTGCCCTGCGACGGGCAATGGTGCCGCTCCCCTGCGGCGAGGCGGATCGCTTGGTGGATACCTGCGGAACCGGTGGAGGCGCGGTCGGCACACTCAACGTTTCAACCGCGGCTGCGTTCGTGGTCGCAGGGGCCGGGGTGCCCGTCGCCAAACACGGGAACCGCAGCTTCACCTCACGCTGCGGATCGGCTGACGTCCTCGAGGCGCTCGGCGTCAATATCGCTTTGGCCCCCGACCGCGCGGCGACGGTCCTGGGCAGCGTCGGCCTGGTGTTTCTGTTCGCCCCCACCTATCACCCGGCGATGCGGCACGTGGGTCCGACCCGAAAGGAGCTGGGCGTCGCGACCATCATGAACCTGGTCGGACCGTTGGTGAATCCGGCCGGCGTGAGGCGGCAGGTGATCGGGGTGAGTGACCACACCCGGGCACCGCTGGTGGCGAACGCGCTCCGCGACCTCGGTGCGATCCACGCTTTGGTGGTACACGCCGACATCGGCATGGACGAGATCAGCCCGCGTGGGCTCACTCGGGTCTGGGAGGTGCGGGAGGGACGGGTCGGTGAATGGACGGTCGATCCGGTGAGCGTGGGGCTGGCGGTTGACGACCTGGAAGATCTGCGTGGGGGTGAACCGGGCGAGAACGCCGGCCGGATCGAGCGGCTCCTGGCGCGCGACGGCGGACCAGCAACCCGTGCCGCGGTCTTGCTCAATGCGGCGGCGGCGCTCTATGTGGCGGGTGTGGGGTTGTCCT
>DASSUE010000241.1:0-2611 GCA_035707305.1 Gemmatimonadales bacterium | reverse complement strand
CTGCCCCAGCACATGGCGGCGCTCGCCGAGCACGGCATCGTCCCGATCGACCTCGTGGCGGTCAACCTGTACCCGTTCCAGATGACGGTCGCGAAGCCGAACGTTGCGTTCGAGGATGCGATCGAAAACATCGATGTCGGCGGCCCGAGCATGCTGCGCTCCGCGGCGAAGAACCATGAATCCGTGATTCCGGTCGTGGACCCCACCGATTACGGACCGGTGCTCGGCTTCCTCCGCGAGGGCGGCGTGCCCGCCGACGTGCGCCGCGAGCTCGCCGCGAAAGTGTTTGCGCATACCGCCGACTACGACACGGCGATCGCTCGCTACTTCACGCCCTCCGAAGACGGCCTTCCCCGCCGCATGGGCCTGTCGCTGGAGCGTCTGCAGGTGCTCCGCTACGGCGAAAATCCGGATCAACGGGCCGCCCTGTATGTCACGGAGGAAGCGCGGGGCATCCGGGACCTCCGCCAGCGTCACGGGAAGGAGCTGTCGTTCAACAACCTGCTCGACCTGGATGCGGCCGCGTCGGCAGTCGCCTGTTGGGCCACGCGGCCGGCCTGCTGTCTGGTGAAGCACACGACCCCGTGCGGCCTGGCGGTGGCGACGACCGCCGTCGACGCATTCCAGAAGGCGCGCAGCACCGACCCCCAATCCGCGTTCGGGTCCGTCGTAGCCTTCAACACTTTGGTGGACGAGGCAACTGCAACCGCCATGAGTGACCTCTTCGTGGAGGTGGTGGTTGCGCCGTCCTTTCACGAGGAAGCGCTGGCGGTCTTCGGGCAGAAGAAGGCCATCCGGGTGGTCGAGTTACCGGTGAGCCGCGGGGTGGGATCGTTCGATTACAAGCGGGTGGCCGGCGGGTTTCTGGTCCAGGACCGATTCACGTTCGACCCCGGCGACCAGCCATGGCGCGTGGCCTCCGCCAGGAGCCCGAGCGAAGCCGAATGGGTGGATCTCCACTTCGCGTGGGCCGCCGTCGCATCGGTCAAGTCGAATGCGATCGTGCTCGCCCGCGGCGAGATGGCCATCGGCATCGGCGCGGGCCAGATGAGCCGCGTGGACGCGTCGTTCGTTGCGGTGCACAAGGCGCGACAACAGGGACACGACACCCGCGGCGCGGTGCTGGCCTCCGACGGCTTCTTCCCCTTCGCGGACGGCGTCGAGGAGGCTGCCGCGGCGGGGGTGACCGCCATCGTCCAGCCCGGCGGTTCGGTGCGCGACGAGGAGGTCATCGCCGCGGCCAACCGGCACGACATCGCCATGGTGCTCACCGGCCGGCGGCAGTTCCGCCATTGACCGCGATCCCCGTCGCGACACCCAGAGGATCCATGACCGAACCCGCGGCACGCGTGCGCGAGCGACCGCCCTACCTGTGGGCGACGGTCACCGCATTCGCCGTCCTCACCATCTACCTCCTCACGCTCGCGCCGACGACCGCGTTCTGGGATACCTCCGAGTACATCGCGGCCGCGAAGGTCCTGGGAATCCCGCATCCACCGGGCAACCCGCTGTTCGTGCTCCTCGCGCACGTGTGGGGTCTCCTCCCGCTGGCCGAGGCGTACGCCGTTCGGATCAATCTCTTCGCCGCCGTCACCAGCGCCGCCGCCGCGGGGCTCTGGTTCCTCGTGGCTGAGCGGTGGCTCAGGGAGATCGTGCCGGTGCGATGGGTCCGGCTGGCGGCAGCGTTCGCCGGGATCCTCGTGGGCGCCACGATGTGGACGGTCTGGAACCAGTCCACCGTGAACGAGAAGGTCTACACGGTCTCGCTGCTCTCGATCGCGCTGTGCATGTGGCTCGTGGTCCACTGGGGTGACGAGGAGCCCGGGCCACACCGCGATCGCTGGCTGGTGCTCATCGCCTACGTGATGGCCCTCAGCAGCACCAACCATATGATGGCGTTCCTCGCCGTCCCGGCCCTGGCGGTCTACGTCTTGTGGACTGATTGGCGGACTGCGATCCAGCCGTGGGCCATCCTCATGGGCGTGGCCCTCGTGCTCGCGGTCACCGGCTCCTGGGCCGACATCGGGCTCACACCCAAAGGGATCGTCATCGCCCTCCTCCTGCTCGGCGCGCTCGGCTACGCGCTGTGGCGCTCGCCAGGCAACCTGCTCGTCTGGCTGGGCCTGGCCGCGGTGATCGTGGGCATCTCGCTCAACTACATCTATCTCCCGATGCGGTCGGCCCAGCTGCCGCCCATCAACGAGGGCGAGCCCATCGGTTGGCAAGCGCTGCAGGACGTGCTCAATCGGGTGCAATACGGGAAGCCGTCCCTGTTCGATCGCCAGGCGACGTTCATCGCCCAGCTGGCGAACTTCTGGCAGTACTTCAGCTGGCAGTTCGGCCGGGATTGGGGTCCGGTCCCCGCGGCGATCGCGACCGCGATCTTCACCGGGATCGGGCTGGTGGGACTGTGGAGTCTCTGGCGCCGCGACCGGCGGGCCGGCGTGGCCGCGGCAGCGCTCCTCGGAGTGCTGAGCGTCGCGCTGGTCTTCTACATGAACTTCAAGTACGGCTACTCCCAGTATCCTGAGCAGCCCGACCTGCCGCGGGAAGTCCGCGAGCGGGACTACTTCTTCATGGGGTCGTTTTCCGCCTACGGGGTTTTCGTCGC
>DASSUE010000240.1:0-3108 GCA_035707305.1 Gemmatimonadales bacterium | reverse complement strand
CGACCTGCTCGCGGGACTTCTCGCCGGGCGCACCGCGGACGTCGCACGGGCGATCTCAATTGTGGAGAACGGGCGCCGGGGGTTCGAGCGCCTCCTCTCGGGCGCGCACCCGCATCTCGGCCGAGCCCGCCGCATCGGCATTACCGGACCGCCCGGCGCCGGCAAATCAACGTTGACCGACCGACTCGTCGCCGCGTATCGGGCCCAGGGTCTCCGGGTCGCCGTGGTGGCAGTCGATCCCACCAGCCCGTTCACCGGCGGCGCGCTTCTCGGCGATCGAATCCGCATGGAATCGGTGGCGCTCGACCCGGGCGTCTTCATACGCTCGATGGCAAGCCGGGGGTCGTTGGGCGGGCTTGCCACGACGACCCGCGAGATCAGCGATCTGCTCGATGCCGCCGGCTTCGACCGAATCCTGGTCGAAACCGTCGGAGTGGGGCAGAGCGAGCTCGACGTCGCCCGCATGGCCGACACCACCGTCCTGGTCTTGGTGCCCGAGTCGGGCGATGGGATCCAGACGCTCAAAGCGGGGTTGATGGAGGCGGCCGACCTCTATGTCGTGAACAAGGCCGACCGCCCCGGGGCCGATAAGCTGCGTCAGGAGCTCGAGGTCACCCTCGGCATCCGGCGCGGCAACGCGTATCGCCACGTTCCGGCGCATCACGGGCGGACGGGCGCTCCGGCGCCGCGGCGGAGCGACCCGGTAGGCTGGGAGCCGCCGGTCATCCTCACCACCGCGACGAAGGCCGACGGACTGCCGGCCCTCATCGATGCCCTCGAGCGCCATCATACCTGGCTTGTCGACTCCGGTGAGCTGGAGCGACGGCGGCGGGATCGCCTTGCCGCCCGGACCCGCGAAGTAGTCGATCGAGCCACTCGGCGCTGGGTCTGGGAAGAAACCCGCGCCGGGCGCCTGGTCCGCGACCGACTCGACGACGTTGCCGCCGGGCGGCTGAGCCCGTACGAGCTCGCGGCCGAGATCCTCGACGATTTGCGCGAAGGCGAACGGGTATGACCACCTGGGACGTGCCGTCCACCGGCGACGAGGCCGCAGCCGAACGGGCGCGGGAACGGGAAATCGAGCGGCTCCGGGCCGAGGTGGCCGCCTGGCGCGCCCGCGCCCTGGGCGAGCCGCTGCGTGACGACACGAACTTCACGACTGTGTCCGGCCGGGAGCTCGCCCCGGTCTACACCCGCCTCGACCACCGTTCCGAACCCGAAGGACTGCCGGACCTGCCTGGCGAGTATCCCTACGTGCGTGGGATCCACCCGACGATGTACCGGGGCCGGCTCTGGACCAAGCGTCAGTTCGCCGGCTTCGGCACCGCAGAAGACACCAACGCCCGCTACAAGTTCCTGCTCTCGCGGGGCCAGACCGGTCTCAGCGTCGCTTTCGATTTTCCCACGCTGATGGGCTACGACTCGGACCATCCGCGGTCAGAGGGCGAGGTCGGTAAGTGCGGCGTGGCGATCTCGAGTCTGGCCGACATGGAGACGTTGTTCGACGGCATACCGCTCGGCGACGTGTCCACGTCCATGACGATCAATGGACCGGCGGCCATCCTGTTCTGTTTCTACGTCGCCGCCGCCGAGCGGCAGGGGGTCTCGACCGACCGGCTCCGTGGCACCATCCAGAACGACATCCTCAAGGAATACATGGCGCAGCACGCCTGGATCTATCCGGCGGAGCCTGCGCTCAAAATCATCGTCGATCTGTTCGAGTGGGCCGCTGAGCACACGCCCAAGTGGAACACGATCTCGATCTCGGGTTATCACATCCGCGAGGCGGGTGCCACCGCCGCCCAGGAGCTCGCATTCACGCTCGCCAACGGCTTCTGCTACGTCGAGCATGCGCTGGCGCGCGGGCTGGCCGTGGACCGGTTCGCGCCGCAGCTGTCGTTCTTCTGGGATGTGCACAACGACTTCTTCGAGGAGATTGCCAAGATGCGCGCCGCCCGACGCATCTGGGCGCGCGCGCTCCGCGAGAAGTACGGCGCCCGCGATCCGCGGAGCTGGAAAATGCGGTTCCACTGCCAGACGGCGGGCGTCACGCTCACGGCGGCGCAGCCGCACAACAACATCGTGCGGGTGGCCTATCAGGCGCTGGCGGCGGTGCTGGGAGGGACCCAGTCGCTCCATACCAATGCGCTCGACGAGACTCTCGCGCTACCCACCGAGGACTCCGTGCGCATCGCCCTCCGGACCCAGCAGATTCTGGCGTACGAGACCGGCGTTCCGAACGTCGCGGACCCGCTGGGGGGATCCCACTTCGTCGAGGCGCTCACCGAGCAGCTCGAGGCCGAGGCCCGCGGTCTGTTCGCCGAGATCGACGCCCAGGGGGGCGTCGTCCGGGCGATCGAGAACGGCTGGTTCCAGCGCCAGATCGCCCGCAGCTCGGCTCGGTTGCAGGCCGACGTCGAGCAGGGGCGGCGGGTGGTCGTCGGGGTCAACGATTTTCTCGAAGAGGGCGAAGCGCCGGTCGAGATCCTCAAAGTCGGCGAGGAGGCGGAGCAGATTCAGCGGCAGCGCCTGGCGGCCCTCCGCGCGCGCCGCGATCCAGCGCTGGTGACGGAACGCCTGGCCGGACTGCGCGCGGCCGCCCGCACCGACGCCAATGTCATTCCCGCCATGCTGGACTGTGCCCGAGCCTATTGCACGCTCTACGAGATCCGGCATGTGTTGGAGGAGATCTATGGGAGCTATCGCGAGCCCGTTTTCTTCTGAGCGCCGTGGCCGCACCCGGGCTGGGTCGCCCACGGCCGCCGTGGACGCCCTGCTGGCCCGGCTTACGGGGGTCCGCGCTGGCGATCACCGGGTGGTCAGCTGCTACATCAAGCTGGAACCGCGGGACCGCGCGCGCGGCAAGTATCTGATCAAGCTGAAGAATCGCGTGCGCGCCGCGGTGACAGGGTTCGCGCGGCTCGGCCTCGATCGTCCCACCCGGGAGGCGGCCGCGCGGGACCTGGGGCGAGTGGTCGACCATCTGCGGAGCCCAGCGAGCCTACCGCCGACCCAAGGAGTCGCGGCCTTCGCGTGCGAAGCCGCCAATCTGTTCGAGGTGATGCCCCTGCCGCTGGTGCATCGCTCACGCCTCGCTATCGACCGAAC
>DASSUE010000239.1:0-5198 GCA_035707305.1 Gemmatimonadales bacterium | reverse complement strand
ATCAGGAAGTGGTGATAGCGCAGCATGTCGAGCAGCGGCACCTGGATCACTACCGCCCGGAACAGATCGGGACGCTGTGTCAGCGCCGCTCCCATCAGCAGGCCGCCGTTGGAGCCGCCTCCGATCGCCAGCCGGTCAGGCGAGGTGTATCCGTTGGCGATCAGCCACTCCGCCGCAGCGATGAAGTCGTCGAACGTGTTCTGCTTGGTGCGCAGCATCCCGGCCTGATGCCAGCTCTCGCCGTATTCTCCGCCGCCCCGCAGGTTGGGAATCGCGACCACGCCGCCGCGCTCCAGCCACAGGATGAGCGACCGCGAAAAGCCGGGGGCCATGCTGATGTTGAACCCGCCGTACCCGGTCAGGTACGTCGGATTGCGACCGTCGAGCGAGATACCGCGGGGCTGCACCACGAACATCGTGATCGGCGTTCCATCCTTCGAGGCGTAGGTCACCTGCCGGACCTCGAACCGCTCGGGTCGGACATCGGCTTCGACGCGGCGCCAGAGCGTTTCCTCGCCGGTGCGCAGGTCGATCCAATACACGCTGGGTGGGACGGTATAGGACGAGAAGCCGTAGAACAGCTCGTCGCCGTCCCATTCCGCCCCGAGGCCGAAGATGCTGCCGAGCCCCGGCAGTGAATGTTCGCGCAGGGCCGTGCCGTCGCGTCGAGCGATCCGAAGCCGCGAGGTGGCCTTCTCCAGGTAGGTGAGAAGGAGATGGTCGCCCGCGATCGACGCGCCGTCCAGCACCGCGTCCGGTCGCGGGGTCACCAACTCGACCAGGTGATCGAGCTGGGGCCGCTCGGCGTCGAGGCGGTACAGGCCGTAGGTCGGAGCCCGGAGGTTGGTACGCAGGTACAGCACGCCGCCGAGCACGCCGCCCTCGAAGAGCGCGGGGAGATCGCGCGCCACCGCCACCGGCGGCGTGCCCGAGTGCAGATCCTGAAGCCAGATGTCGGTCTGATCGAACGTGCGGGACACGCTGACGAGGAGCCAGCGCCCATCGGGCGAGAGGCTCACGCCGGGCCAGAATTCCTTTTCGGCGGGCTCGAAGACGAGCGGATCGTCGTTCGGATCGGTGCCAAGGCGATGGAATCGGACCACGCGGTGGTAGTGCTCTTCGCCTTCCGGGACCGACCCCGGTGCTGGAAAGCGGGTGTAGTAGAACCCGCTCGCGTCGGGAAGCCAGGCGACATCGGCCGCTCGGGTGTGCGGGATACGATCCGGAAGGACACTGCCGGTGGCGACGTCCATGACGTGAAGGACACTCGCTTCGCTCCCGTCCTGTGACAGCCCATACGCGAGCAGGTCACCGTCGTCGCTGGGGTGCCACCAATCCAGCGCGGTGGTCCCGTCGGCGTCGAGCGCGTTGGGATCGAGGATCACCCGGTCGGCGCCGTGCACGCCGACGCGGAGGTTGAGCACTGGCTGGTTCTGTCTCCCGTCGCGGGATTGATAGAAGTAGCGGCCGTGCGCGGGGACGGGGGCGCCGAGCGCGCCGATCGACAGGAGCTCGTCGAGCCGCGTTCGGATCACGCCTCGGGCGGCTGAGCCCGCCAGATACTGTTCGGTGAACGCGTTCTGCGCGTCGGTCCAGGCGCGGGTTTCCGCGCTCTCGCCGTCCTCGAGCCAGCGGTAGGGATCGGCGATGCGCTCGCCGTGCAACTCGTCCACCACGCTGTCGTCCCGGCGCGTGGCGGGCGCACGGACGGCGTCAGTCACCGAGGCTGATGCCGAGCTCACGCACGGTGCAGATGATGTCGGAGTCGAGCGGAACGTTCTTCTGCTTGCCGACCACGTCGGCGAGCGGCACGCGCGTGATGGTCGGGCCGTTGAGCCCCACCATGATCCCGAACGCGCTATCGGCGATGGCGCGCACGGCGGCAGCCCCGAACCTCAGGGCGAGCAGCCGGTCGTACGTCGTGGGCGAGCCGCCCCGCTGCAGGTGGCCCAGCACCAGCGTGCGTACCTCCTTGCCGGTGCGCTCCTGAATAGCGCGCGCCACCTGCCCACCTATGCCGCCCAGGCGGTCGGCGCCCCCACCCGGCGCCCGGCGTTCCATCAGCACGATCTCGCCGCCCGCCGGCCGCGCCCCTTCGGCTACCACCACGATGCTGAAGCGGCGTCCCGCGGCCTCGCGGGCAAGGATCTTGTCGCACACCTTCACGATGTCGAACGGGATCTCCGGCAGGAGAATCACGTCGGCGCTGCCCGACAGCCCGCTCGACAGCGCGATCCAGCCTGCGTAGCGCCCCATGAGCTCAACCACCATCACGCGGTCGTGGCTCTCGGCAGTCGAGTGGAGCTTGTCGATCGCTTCGGTGGCGGTGCTCACGGCGGTGTCATAGCCGAAGGTCCGCTGGGTGCCGCTCACGTCGTTGTCGATGGTCTTGGGCACGCAGACGACCGGTACGCCCTTCTTCCAGAGGTCGTGCGCGATCGCCAGGCTCCCGTCGCCGCCGATGGACACCAGAGCGTCGAATCCGCTGGCGTGAAACGCCGCGACCAGCTCGTCGGAGCGGTCCACCTCGTGCACCGCGCCGTCGTCCGATTTCACGACTTGCCGGAAGGGGTTGCCCCGGTTGGTGGTGCCCAGGATCGTCCCGCCGAGGTGGGTGATGCCACGGACTTCGTGGGGGCCCAGCGGAACCACGCCGCTGAAGTTGAGCAGCCCGTCGTAGCCGCGGAGAATTCCGTACGAGCGCCAGCCGCGGTGGTGCGCCGACAGCACCACCGCGCGGATGACGGCGTTCAGGCCGGGGGCGTCGCCGCCCCCAGTCGACAGAGCAATCCTCATCTCAACCGGCGGGGCCCTTCAGCAGTTCGAGCACCTCGCCGGGCTGGGCGTGCCGCCCCAACCTCGCCTTCGAGAACAGGAGTCGACCATCGACCGACACCTCGAACCTGCCACCGGACGACGGCAGCAGCTGAACGTCGGCGTCCGGAAACTCCCGCTTCACTTCGGCCGCCAGACCGGTGGCCCGTGGCTGGTAGTTTCAAACGATGCAGTATTCGATGACGATGCGCATCGGCGCATCTTATGCGGCGCCCGGCGCGCTGCCAAGGCCGCGCTTGTCCCCAACCCGGAGCACGGGTATCTATCCATCCATGGACCTCCGGCGCGCCGTTCTCGCCCCGATCGCCCTCTTGTTCCTCACCTCCGTTCCATCATCCGCCCAGCAACGACGTTACCTCGTCGAGCTTGGCGCCGCCGCGTCTCTCGTCTCATTCGACGACGAGACCGATCTGGGCACTGGCTTCGGCGGGCTGGGCCGCATAGGGGTGTGGCTCCCCTTGCGGTTCTCTATCGAGGCAGACGGCTCGTACGTCCGGCCCAAGACCCGTACGTCCGATGTGAGCGTCGGCGTGAGGTCTTTCTCTGGATCCTTGCTCTACAACGTTCCGTTGGGCGAGAGAGCGTTCGTCCACCTCCGAACCGGCTTGGGCTCGATCACGTACGGCGGCGATTGTCCGCCCGTGGCAGTCCCGGGGGCGGGTCCCTGCGGCAGCGCCGGCATCTGGAACGCGGCGCTCGGGTTCCGGGTCGGCATCACGCCGACGGTGCTGATTCGCGCCGAAGGGCTGATCACCCGCAACATCAGCGGCGATATCGAATTCTCCAACTTCGGCGGCAACCTCGGCCTCAGCCTGATGCTCGGCAGCAAAGCGCTGGTCGATGCCGACGGCGACGGAGTCATCGACTCCAACGACAAGTGCTCGGGTACCAAGCGGGGCGCCCTGGTGGACCGGAGCGGTTGCCCGACGGATCGGGACAAGGATGGTGTGCCGGATGGTGTCGATCGCTGCCCGTCGACCCCCGCCGGGGTGGTGACCGATGAGAACGGCTGCACCGTGGACGAAGACAACGACGGCGTGCCCGATGGCTTGGACCAATGCCGCGGAACCCCGCTGGGCGCGGCAGTGAACGCCGCCGGCTGCTCGAGCGACGCGGACAACGATGAGGTGCAGGATGGCCTCGACCGTTGTCCGGAAACCCCTGCGGGTGCGACGGTCGATGCGCTGGGATGCCCCAGCGATACCGACGCCGACAAGGTGCTGGATGGATTGGACCGGTGCCCGGACACGCCGTTCGGCGAGCGGGTCAATCGCGAAGGCTGCTCTGCCGGCGCGACGCCCCAGCGTCCGCGGCCGGCGACGCCGCCGCCAGGGGCAGCGCAGCCCGCCCCGGCTCCTCAGCCGCAGCCGCCCCCCGCGCCCGCGCCGATCCCAACCCCCACGCCCGCTCCGGCGCCCGCCGCAACCGTGGTGGTGCTCCGCGATGCCGCGTTTTCGTTGGGCAGCGCACGGCTTCGGCCGGATGCGTTCCCGGTGCTCGACTCGATTGCGGCCGCGCTCGCGGCAGCGCCGACCCAGCGCATCGAGATCGGGGCGCACACCGCAGCTTCGCGGGCGGAGACCGACAGCCGACAATTGGCGAATCTCCGAATCGAGGCCGTACGGTCCTACCTCATCGGCAAGGGCGTGCGCCCGCAGCGCCTGGTTCCCAAGTTCTACGGCGCCATAGCGCCTGTCACAGGCGACACCACCGCGGCCGGTCGCGCAACCAACCGTCGCATCGAGATCAAGCCACTCCCCTCCGGCCCCTGATTTGCTTCACTAGCGGACATCCTGAACCAGCACGCGGTTGCCGGCCGGGCGCCAACTAACAATGGCGTCATGCGTTAGCGCGCGTCGGCAGCCCGGACATTCGCCCGGGGTCACGGATGTTTCGCTCGGCCTTCTGCACGACTGTCGCCGTGTTTTTCGCGGCGTCTGCCTTGGCTCAATCACCCGTTCCCACGCGCTGGGGTGACGAGCTCGGCGACGCACCGCTTCCCGCGGTGCATTCACTTCCCGCATCCGTGTCGCAACCGGTCCGCTGGCCCGCGCCTCCGCTGCTCGACCCGCCCAAGGAGATTCGCGCCATCTACGTGAACGCGTGGGCGTTCGGCGGGAAACGATTTTACGATCTCGTGCGACTGGCGGACACCACCGAGATCAACGCGTTCGTCATCGACATCAAAGACGACACCGGATATCTCACTTATCGATCTGAAGTGCCCACCGCGATCGCGATCGGCGCGAATGAGCAGCGCCGGGCCCGCGACACCGACGAGCGGCTTCGGGTGCTGCAGGCGCACGGGATCTACGCGATCGGCCGCATCGTGGTGGCCAAGGACCCGCTGCTGGCCGCCCGGA
>DASSUE010000238.1:0-11381 GCA_035707305.1 Gemmatimonadales bacterium | reverse complement strand
TCAATTCGCCGCTCTCCAGCCCCGTGGTGGTAGGGGCGGCGTTCGGCATCGATTCCGGAAAGGTCAGCGGAATCATCGAGACCAAGGACGGGCTTTACGTGCTGGAAGTGTTATCACATGCGGCGGCCGACTCGGCCGTGTTCACCAAGGACCTGGAGCAGTATCGTCTGCGGGGCTTGCAGCAGGCCCGACAGGAACGAGTCCAGAACTTCGTCGCCGGGCTCCGAAGCGCCGCCGAGATCGAAGACAATCGCGCCAAGCTCTTCGAGAGGAGCGCGGCGCAGCAGCAGCAGGCAGGGAGCTAGCCTGGGCGGTTGCGCCCGCCACGGCGGCCCACGGTCCCGCCTGCAGACGCGAAACGGCCCTTCCCACATGGGGAGGGCCGTTTGGCTGCCCGGCGATGAGTCTCCCGCGCTAGCTCACTGCGACAGTCGCTTCGGCTCGCCGCTGGACGGCGTGGGCTGATTCGTGCTGTCGAGCTGGCGGGATGCGGTGCCAGGTCGTTCATCCGGGGCGCCCATGATGGCGTCCTGCGTATCCGTGAGACTCCGCTTGAACTCACGGATGCCCTTCCCGATGGAGGCGCCGACCTCGGGCAGCCGCTTGGCTCCGAACAGGAGCAGCACGACCACCAGGATGAGCATGATTTCGGTGAAGCCGAGGTTCGCCATGCGACCTCCTCAGAAAAGAGACCGGGCGATCAGGTACGCGATCACGACGCCGATGACGCTCAACGCAGACACGTCGAACCCGATCGGTCCCAGGGTGAAGTTTACCACCAAGAGATCGACCGAGACAGGCCCGAGGGTCGGATTGACCGACCAGGTGAACACGCTCCGGGCAGCGCTGTCGGGAAGCCACCGTCGCGCGAACGCGGTGAGAAAGCCGCCGAAGACGAAGCCGGCGACGAGAACACCGATGTAGAAGCCGGGCCGGCGAGGTCCGCTTGCCATCTATTGCCTGCGATCGAGGACGTAGGCGATGCTCGCCCGGAGCGCGTCGCGCGCCGTCGAGGGGGGAAGGACATCGAGCTCCGCATCTGCCTGCTCGCCCAGTTGCTGGGCTCGGGCGCGGGCGTACTCGAGCCCGCCCACCCGGCCGACGGCATCGATGATGGTCGCGATCTCGTCGTCGGTCGGGTGCGGCGCGCTCAAGAGCCGTTCCACACCGCGCCGTTCGGCGTCGGTCATGCGCGGCAGCGCGGCGATGAGCGGAAGGGTGAGCTTGTGCTCGCGGAGGTCGGATCCGGACGGCTTTCCGAGCACGGCCGCGTCTTCGGTATAGTCGAGCAGATCGTCCACGATCTGGAACGCCATGCCCAGCGCGTCGCCGAACCGCCGGAGCGCTGCCCGCTGCTCGGCCGGGGCATCGAGTCCGCCGACTTCCGCCGCGCCGGACAGGAGCGACGCGGTCTTGGACCGGATCAGGAGATCGTACTGTTCCTCGCTGAAGCTCATGCGGTCATGGGCCAGCAGTTGCCGCATCTCGCCCACCGTCATCTCGTTGGTCACCCGGCCCAGCACCCGCAGCGGCTCCATGTCTCCCAGCCGCACCAGCTCGACCACCGCGCGGGAGTACAGATAGTCGCCCATGATCACCGAAACCTGGTGGCTGAACAGGGCGTTGACCGTGGGCATCCCGCGGCGCAACACGGAGTGATCCACCGAATCGTCGTGCACCAGGGTGGCCAGATGGATCAGCTCGACCACGGCGGCATGGATCACGGCGCGATGGCGCGGGCCGCCGGTTGCCTGGTCGGCCAGGAGCAGAATGGTCGGCCGGAAGAGCTTTCCCTGCATCTGCAGCAGGTGCGCGTTGATGTCCCGGATCAGCTCGAAGTCCGCCTCGACGATCCGACGCAGTTCCTTCTGCACCCGATCCAATCCGGCCCGCACCGGTATCTGCAGGGCCGCCAGCGTGGCGGGGGCGACGTTCGAGCTCACTGCCGCCCCGCTACCAACCGCTGCACCCGCTCGCCGATATCCATGAACCGAATGTCCACTGCCATCGCGCGCTCGTACGCGCCGACCGCGTCTGCGTTCTTCCCCTGGGCCTCGCGCGACCGGCCCAGCCAATAGAGCAAGCCGATCTTGTCTTCGTCGGTGCCCGCCAGCGTGTCCACCGCCCGCCGCAAGAGATTCTCGGCCACGCCGAACTGCCCCTTGTCGAAGAAGGCGGTGCCCAGGGCCTCGGCGGTCCGAAGTCTCCCCTCGGTAGCTCGGAGCGCCTTCTGGAACTCGGCGATCGCCTCGTCCAGCAATCCCATCTCCTTGAACGCGACACCCAGGTCGTAGTGCGTGTGGTAGTCCTCCAGCTCGACGTTCTCCTCGATGCCGCGCTTGAACGCCGCCAGCGTCTCCTCGAAGTTGCGCTGCTCGTCCTCGCTCGGCGGCAACCCCTCGACCCGCATGCGGGTATCGCGCCGCCGAGTGCCATCGTCCATCACGAGCGACCCCAGATCGACGAAGTCACCGCCTCTTTGCGCGGACGGCCGGGCCGGGGAGCCGTCCGCTGGCGGCACCGGCTCCGACGGCGCGTCGACCGCATCGTCGAGGTCTGCGCCCGCGGCGGCGATCATACGAAGCGCGCTCAGGGCACGCTCGTTCTCGGGTTCGTGGTCCACCACCCGTTGGTATACGGCCTCGGCCTTATCGCGCTGTCCCAGGTCCACCAGTGCGTCGGCCAGTGCGAGATACGCCTCGATCAGCCGGCCCTTGTTCCCGCTCCGATACGCGAACTCGACCAGCTTCTGGTGGTGGCGGATATCGTCGGGCGCCAGCGTAACCAGCAGAGCCACGACCTCGCTGGCGTGATCCCACTGCTCGCTGCTCTCGTACGCCTGGGCCGCGAGGCCGAGCTCTTCGCGCGCGCGGCCCGTATCGCCGGCGCGGAGCAGCGCCTCGGCGAGCGCGCGATGGGCATGTGGGTCGTCGGGGTGATCGGCCACCGCCTGTTCCAGGTCCGCGATGGCATCGACGGTTTCTGGTGACGCCGTCGCCTCGACCGGCACCTGTGCGGGAGCGTCGATGGCATCCAGGTCTGCGGGCGCCGCCTCGGTCTCGGGGCTGGGCGCCAGGGTGTCTTCCAAGCTCTCGTTCAGCTCGTCCGAGAGGTCGATGGTGGGTACCGTACTCCCAAGCTCGATCCGCTCGCCGTCGGCCGACCGGTCCAGCGAGAAGTCCTCCGGCTCAAGTCGGCCCAACTGCATCGCCGCGTCGGCTGACTCGGTGCGTTCGATGTCCAGATCGAGTGGAACCACACCCGCGGCCCCGGCGGCGGTATCGAGCTGGATGCCCTCGAGCAACTTGGCCGCGGCGATATCGTCCGCCGACACCTCGAGCTCGGTGCGTTCGAGGCCGCCCAGCGGCTCGGTGTCGGATGCCGACGGCTCGATGGTCAGCGCGTCGGGCCTGAGCAGCGCTCCAACCGCCGTCTCGGGCTCCTCAGTGGGCGGAGCGGGCTCGATCAGTGAGACCACCGGTTCCGGGTCCGGAATCGCCGCGACCGGGGCTGCAGCTGGGGGGGCCAATGCCGGGGTGCCGAATCCGGTGTCGAGGAAGATCAGGTCGCCGCGGCGCCGGCCGCCATCCTGATCGCCATCGTCCGATGACTCGAGACGCTCGCGGGTGTGCCGGGCCGCAACGACGTCACCGCTGGCCTCGAGCTCCGTGCACAGCTTGTCCAGTTGCTCGTGGGCTTCTTCGGCCCGCTGAGATGCCCGTAACAGCTCGACGAGCATCAGACGGATTTCCTGGCTGCCGGAGAACTGGTCTGCGAATTCCTTGACCGCGCCGAACGCCTCATCCAGCTGTCCCTGGGCGTTCATCCGTTCGATGAACTCAAGCAGGTTTCGTTTGGCTTCGATGACGACGTTCTTCCGGGCGTGGAGCTGCGCGAGCTTCAGGTAGGTCTGCGTGCGTCCGGGATTGACCCGGAGGATCTTGCCGCAAAGCGCGATGGCGTTGTTGAAAAATCCCTGATCGGCGTACAAGTCCACGGCGCGCTCGTAATGCCGGACGGCCGCGTGGGTATCGTTGATCTTGAGGTAGAGATCACCGACCCGGTTGTAGAGTGACAGGTCCGGCGACGATTCCCGGCCGGATTCCATCTGCTGGATCGCCTTGACGTAGGCCTCGATCGCCTTCCGCCAGTCCTCCTTTTGCTCGAACTTGCGCGCCGTGTCCTTCAGCTTTTCAAGGCTCATGCGGCTCAGGCGTGCAGAGGGAAAAGGCGATGGGACTTGAACTTGGAATATTACCGGCAGGTGTAGCGGCGAGGCAAGCAGGTACGCCGGGGCCTGGTCAATTTCCCCACGCCCCCGGGTCAAGCTCGCCATCAGCTACGGCGCGTGCCAGCCGTTCGAGGTCGGGATTGGGTGGCCGGTCGGCCCCCAGGGGCGGGACCGACGGCGCCAGGCCTCGAACCCGCTGATACAGCCGGCCTACCCCGCGGCCAGGTGTGAGTGGCTTGATGAACTCCAGGCCCTGAGCGCCGCACAACAGCTCGGCGGCCACCACCCGGCGGGCGTTCTCGAGGATGCGGCGAGTCTTCCAGGCGGCCGCCATGCCCATCGGTACGAAGTCCTCCTGATTGGCATCGGTGGGGATCGATCCGATGCTTGCCGGCATCGCGATGGCCCGCGATTCCGCCACCAGCGATGCCGCGGTGATCTGCACCATCATGTACCCGGAGCTCAGACCGGCATCGGCGGTGAGAAACGCGGGCAGACCCTGCGAAAGATCGGGATTCACCAGCCGCTCGACTCGTCGCTCAGCGATGGCCTGGAGGGTCGTGAGAGCGATCGCCAGGAAATCGAGGGCCTGCGCCACCGGCTGACCATGGAAGTTGCCGCCCGACAGTACTTCACCCTCGAATACCAGTGGATTGTCGGTGGATGCATTGAGCTCGACCTCCGCGGTCCGCTCCGCAAAGGCGACCGCGTCAGCGACCGCCCCGAACACCTGCGGCGCGCACCGGAGGCTGTAGGCATCCTGTACCCGGGGATCATTCTCCCGGTGAGACTCCCGGATTTCGCTCTCCTCCAGAAGCTCGCGCATGAGCGCGGCTGCAGCCACTTGCCCCGCGTGGGGCCGCGCCTCGTGAATCCGGGGATCGAGCGGGGCGGGCGTTCCCCGCAGCGCCTCCAGGCTCATCGCAGCAGCGGCGACCGACGTCCGCCAAAGCACCCGGGCGTCGGAGACCAGCAGCGCGAGCCACGCCGTCTGTGCCTGCGTGCCGTTGATGAACGCGAGGCCTTCCTTCGGCGCGAAGGCAAAGGGGCTCAGGCCGACCGCAGTCAGCGCGGCCCCGGCCGGCCGGACGCCGGACCGGCCGTCGAGCAACTCGCCTTCGCCCATCAGCGCGAGTGCCACGTGGCTCAACGGAGCGAGATCACCGCTGGCGCCGACGCTCCCCTGCTCCGGCACCAGCGGGACCAGTCCCCTGTTGAGCATCGCGACCAGGGCGTCCACCAGCTCGGGACGCACCCCGCTGGTGGGCCGGAGCAGCACGTTGGCCCGCAGGAGCATAAGCCCGCGAACAACGTCCCGCGGCAACGGGTCGCCGACGCCGGCGGCGTGGCTGCGGATCAGGTTTGCCTGCAGCTGATCAAGCTGATCGCCGCGAACCCGGACATTGGCGAGCTTCCCGAAGCCGGTGTTGATACCGTACATCGTCTGCCCGCTGGCGATGGCTGCCTCTACCGCGCGGCGGCTCGCTTGAAGCCGCTGGCGGGCACCGGCATCGACGGTGACGGGCACCGCCGGATCGCGTGCCACGCGCACGACTTCGCCGACGCTCAGCGAGCGGCCGTCGAGCAGACATGGTGTGCTCGGCATGGCACGAAGATACACCGACAAAGACCGAAGGACGCCGAATCAGTGATTCGGCGTCCTTCGGTCCGGCCTCCGGTCAACGGACCGACGTGATGCGCAGCTCCGGATTTTCCGGGTCGGTCTGATACGCCCAGTCGAGAATGAGGAAGTTCTGCCCCACGTGGGTGGTCCGGACGGCGCCGTAGCGGAACAGGCCGTCGCCGCCCGGCATCTGGAAGACGTAGCCGCGCCCGGGAACGGCCAGCAGCCCCGGTCGGGCGAAGCCATTGAGCGGCGCGATGTCGATGCTCGTCAAATCGGCCACGTCGCCGTAGGGAGCGACGGTGGTCGATAGAAACACCGGGGTGAGGAACAACTGGCCCGAGCCGTCTCGCTCGACGCTGAAATCAACGTCCGGATCGGACCCGTTGGTGACCACGCCGAGCTCGACGTCCTCCACGGTTTCGTCGCCATCGTCGGCCCAGAAGATGAACCCGCTGCCCGCGTCCTGGGCCTGGCGCGCGAACACGACCACGTTTCGCGCGTCGGGGCGCGGCGTGTCGGGCCGTTCGAGCGAGCGTGCGCTCTCCACCTGGTCCACGCTTACGGCGGACACCGAGAAACACCGTGGCTCGCCATTCAGGAGCGCTCCGACGATGAACTCGGGAGCCACAGTGGTGCCTTCCAGCCGCCAGCTCGAGCCGCATTGATCGGCGTCGAGGTCGTACGTCGTACTGAAAATGCGATAGTTCTGGAAGCCGTTGGGATCCGCCTCGAACGCGTTGTCGTCCCACAGCAGCGCGACCGCGCCGTCGAGTGACGTGCTCACGAGGTTGGTGGGAATCTGCGGCTCGGGGGCGTTGGGACCGGTGTTGTCGTCCGAGCAGGCGGCGGCCAGAACGACGCTGAGAAGGATCCAGGCCCGCATGGGACCTCGCTTAGGGGACGAAGACACGGTGTGCAGAAGGCATGCCAGCCACGAATTGCGCGGCCGTCCCCGCCGCCGGAACATCGGATGCGGGGACAGCACCGCGGCCGGAACGAAGGTGACGCGCCACGCCGCGGTTCGTTAAACCGAGCACTCGATGCCGCGGCCCTTGCATGTGCGCATGTCTCCGCCGAGTGACACCGCCTATCGCTCGAAGGTCGACTGATTGTAGTCGAACTTGAGCTCCGGCAGGTCGATCAGGAAGATCGAGAAGAACACCGCGAAGTTCCCGTTTGCATTCCGGGTAAAGTTGAACGCCGCCCGCCATTCGTGGAGATCCCGCTGGAGCTGAACCTGGTGCGACTCGAACCGCTTGTCGGTAAGGTTGTATTGAGCCGACCAGGAAAGCGCCCAGTACCGCGTGGGGGAGAACCCCGTGCTGAAGCGGAGGTCCTTCCGCGCCGGGACCGGCTCACGACCCTCGATCTCCCTGGTTCGGTTCAGCGTATAGCTCACCCGCACCTGGAATGGACCAGCCGCCACCGGCTGCTGATTTCCGCTGAAGAACGACGACGGCTGGGTCGGGCCGGGCTGTCGGCCGGTCACGCTGCCCGGATCGGGGGCGCCTCGCGACGGCCCGCGGTCGCCCTTGCCGAGCCCGAACACGGAGCCGATGGAGCGAAGGGTGTTCTCGCTGAGCGTGAAGTTGGTTTGCAGACTAGTAAGGAACGGATCGAAGTCGGATGTGTCGCTCCCGGCCCGGCCACGCCAGAGATCGTGTGTGATGCTGAGGTTGAAACCGGGCAGCAAATCGCTCAGGACCGAGTTGGTAATCGTCTGGGTCCGCCAGCCGTTTTCCCCCTCTTTCTTCGCCTGCTCGAAATCGTAGGTGATCCCGCTGGTATTGATGCTCAGGAGCCGGATCTTCCGTGCAGTGGTTCCGAGCGTATCGCCCGGCTGCGGCTTCCCCTTGCCCTCGAAGGTCTGGTTGAGCGACAGGGTCAGCGTCTGGGTTGGATCGCTTCGCAGCACCAGCGCCTGCCCCACCGGTGTGACAGCCCGCGCGAAATCTTCCGGGATGTCCGCCGCCGGGGAGTAGCTGTACGACAGCACCGGATTCACGCTGTGGCGGATGCGAGTGAGCGGCCCGATCCCGGGAAAGAAGCCGAAAAAGGTCGGGGACGAGTTGAGCGCGAAGTTGAACCGCTTGCCCTGCAGGACGAAGGACCCGCCAGTGGCGCGGTTCCGAATCGCGAACGGGCCACCCGTCGTGTTGGCGATACCCAATGACGGGATCAGCTTCCAGCTCCGCTGAAACAGCACCGGCAGGTTGATCGCCGTCTGCCAGTCGATCGCGGTCGAGAAGTCGCCGGGAAACGTCCGGGCCAGCGTGAGCGAATCGGCGGGGTCCGGTGAGTTGGGGTCGTCGATCCCCGCCGAGACCACCTGCCGCGCCGTCGTCGTCTGATCGTTTACGCTGACCGAGTTGGTCCAGTTGAAGCTCCCGAACCGGAACGGGGTGGCGAGGTTCATCGTGGTGGTGCGCGAGCTACCGGTCTGTGACAGCGTGTCCAGTGTGCCGTCGGGGCCGACCACCACGACGTCCGGCAGCGGGGTCCGCGAGTTGAGCTCGTTGCGAAGCGTCAATCCGGGTGACCACGTGATGTTCCGGGCGATGTCCAGGGGTTTGGGAGCCAGGTCCAGCGACGGCAGCAGGGATTGCGAGCTGTTGTCGCTCAGATTCTGCCGCCGGTTCGCGCCCAGCGTGAGCTGGCCCCACCGGAACCTCCGGGTCAGGTTGGCGGAGCTGCTCACCAGCTGCGTGTTGCGGAGCGGGTCCAGCGCGTTGTCTCGCACCACGAAGCTGTTGCTCACGTAGTTGATGTTGAACGTGAGGCTGGTGCTCAGGTTGAACTGTTGGCGATGGTCCCACCGGAGGCTGGTCGCGCCGCCGCCGCCGCTTTGCTCCTGCCGGCTCACCTCGGCTGAACCGCTCAGGAATCGGTCGAGAATGTTGTACTGTGCCGATGCGCCGAACTGCACGTACCGGCCGGAAAACCAGTCCACCCGCGCGGTCACGTCGAGGTAGTCGTTGGTCGCCCAGTAATAGCCGAGGTTGGTGATTTGGCGCTGGTAGCCGCTCGACGTCCGCACGATGTCGGCGATGCCGAATTGCGGTATCAGAACGCCCGAGCGGCGGCCCGGGCGGATGTCCTGGTACATGAACGGCAGCCATAGTATCGGCACGTCGCGGATGTACAAGACGATAGGCCGCGCGACGAATGAATGCTCGGAGATCCACTTCACCTTCTTGGCCGAGAAGTGGTAGTGCGCGGTCGGCAAGTCACAGCTGGTGATCTCGCTGGACGAGGCGTAGATCCGGCGGGCGCTCGAATCTGCGGCCACGTTGCCACGAAGAAACCAGACGGTGCTGCCGGCGGAAAAGTTGGTGAACGCGTCCTGGATGACCCCGCGCCGCGTGCACGTGTTGTACGAGATGGCCCCGCCGACCAAGATCTGGCCTTTGTCGAACAAGCGCGGCGCTCCGGCGGCTTCCAGCACGCAGCTGGCCTCCTGGTAGCTCACGCTGTCCGCCTCCAGGGTCACGCCCTGCTGCTCCGTCAGGGCCTCCCCCTCCAGACGGATCCGCCGGTCGTCGGCGAAGAATGTGGCCGAGTCTGCCCGGTATCGGGTCGCCTTATAGCCCGGCCGCTTGAGCAGCCCCTCGAGCGTCGAATCGGGATCGCCGAACTTGCGACTCGGCCCGGTGGGCAGGCCTAGGAGCTTGGCCGTCGCCGAGTCGAGCGGTTGTCCCGGACTGATCTGGCCGATGCTCGGCCCCTGCCCAGGCCGGATTCCGCCGAAGAGGCCGCCGCCCGCCTGACCAGGGATCTGGGCGCTGGTGTCGACGGGCAGGAGCATCACAAGGAGAACTGCGGCCGCCGCAGCCGCGGCGCGGCGTCGCCGGCGGTCGATGAGAACCGCGCCCAGGAACCCGACCTCGTACAAGAGGATCAACGGGATCGTGAGCATGATCATCGATAGCAAGTCGGCGCCGGGCGACAGGAGCGCCCCGGCGACGCACGCCAGCACGACCGCGACCCGGCGGAATCGATGCAGGCGCTCCGGCGTCGCGACGCCGACCCAGGCGAGCAGGAGGATCACGAGCGGAAGCTCGAACGAGATGCCCAGCGCCAGCACCAGCTGGAGGATGAAGCTGAAGTACGCGTCGTACGTGATGAATGGAGCGATCGCTTCGGTCTGAAAGCTGAACAGGACCCGGAGCGCCTTGGGCACGACGAAGATCCACGCGAGCGCGGCGCCGGCCAGAAAGAGAATCAATCCGCCGAACAGCGCCGGCACGACGACACGCTTTTCCCGCTCGTACAGAGCCGGTGCGACGAACGCCCAAAGCTGCCAGATCAGGACCGGTGACGCGAGGACCAGCCCGACGACGAAGCCGAGCTTGAGGACGATCATCACCGGTTCGGTGGGGCTCAGCACGACGAGCTTGCCGTCGGCGAGATAGGGAGCGATGGGCTGCTTGAGAATCGCGACCAACGAGAAGCGCTGGACCAGCCAGAGGCCCAGCGCAAAAGCCGCCACCACCGCACCGACCGACCGGAGGATTCGAGACCGAAGCTCCTCGAGGTGATCGAGGAACGGCATCTCCCCGGCCGGACCGGTCATGACCGCTCGGGCCCAGCGCCCGGGCTCAGCGCCCGAGGTTCCTCAACCGGTCGCGGGCCAGCGCCGCTTCGTCGGAGCGGGGGTACCGCTGGAGAACCCGCTGGTACGCGCCGCGCGCCCCGGCGGTATCCTTCCGCCGTTCGGCCAGCAACCCGAGGTTGTACAGCGCGGCGGGAGCGCGCGGCGACTGCGCGTGGTTCTGCACCACGAGATTGTAGTACGCGGCCGCCGAGTCCTGGTTCTCCGCGGCAAAGCTCTGACCCATGAAGTAGAGCGCGTCGGGAACCCGTTCGCTGGTTGGATGATTTTGAAGCAGCTGGCGCAACCCGGTCCGCGCCGTGGCGGTGCTGCCGCGGCGAAGCTGCGCCACCGAGGCTTCGTAGATCTGATCGGCGCTCGCCGTGGCGGCCGCGTCCGCCGGTGGCGCGGCGGTCGTGTCGCCCGGCGTCGCGCCGCCCGCACCGGCGGCGATCTGCGCTTCACGGGCGTCGAGCTGCGTCCGCAGCTCGCTGAGCCGACGCTGACTTTGGCCGGTCAACTCCTGCAGCTGTACCAGCTGCTGCTCCACCTTGTAAAAGTCCTGCTGGGTGGCACCCCGGAGGTTTCGCACCGCGATGCGGGTGGCCTCGAGGGAATCCATAAGCCGCTGCTGCACCCGAATGACCTCGGCCAGGCGGGCCGACTGCACCGAATCCTGGCGCGCGGTTTCGGCGCGGAGGACCGCCACGTCGTTCTGGACCCGCTTGACCTCGCCGGGCGACGCGCACGCCCCGCCGCCGGCAAGGCCGGCGGCGAACAGGACCGCGGTGAGCGATGGGAGGCTGCTCACGGGGGCGTCAGTTTACCGCCGCCCGCGGTCACCTCGAACTCGTCGCGGCGGTTCTCGGCCCAGGCTGCTTCGTCGTGTCCCGGATTCGCCGGGCGTTCCTCGCCGTACGACACGACTTCCA
>DASSUE010000237.1:0-2066 GCA_035707305.1 Gemmatimonadales bacterium | reverse complement strand
CAGGTCGAGGTCACGTTCGACATCGATGCGAACGGCATCCTGCACGTGTCGGCCAAGGACAAGGCCACGAACAAGGAGCAGAAGATCCGGATCGAGGCCTCGAGCGGCCTGAGCGACGCCGACATCGACAAGATGGTGAAGCAGGCGGAGCAGCATTCGGCCGACGACAAGAAGCGGCGGGAGGAGGTCGAGGCCCGAAACCAGCTCGACGCATTGGTGTACCGCGTGGAGAAGGACAGCGCGGAGTGGCGGGACCGTCTTCCGGCCGACGCCAAGACCCGGTTGGACCAGAGCGTCGAGGCGGGGAAACAGGCTCTCCGCACCGGCGAGCCGGACGCCATCCGCCGGGCGCTCGACGAGCTGAACGCCGCGTATTCGGCGGCGGGGGCGGCGATCTATGCGTCGCAGCAGCCGAGTGGTACCGAAGGTGCCGCCGCTTCGTCCACTACGGGCACCACCGAGACACCACAGGAAGACGTGGTGGAGGCAGACTACGAGATAGTCGATGAGGGGAAGAAGTAGAACTACTGGTATTCTGCGTAGGCGGGAAAGGCGGTGGAGACGGTCACCGCCCGTCCCGCCTACTTGAAACCCTTGTGGCGGACATCGGAGTATCTTAGGTAGGAGGAAAGTGGTCTTTCAGGACCTAAAGACGGAAGGATTATGTCCGCACGTTCCCTGAACTGGCTCAAGTTCGGCGGCCTGGTGGCGCTCGCATTCGCACTCGGGTTGCTGTTCGCCGGACTGCTCGATCTTCCCACGCGGTCGTCCGCGCAGGAACAGGCGCGGGCCAACGCGATCCCCACGGTGCAGGCACCCTCGATCCCGGAGGCCAAGCCGTTGGTCGAGCTGAGCGACGCCTTGGCGGCCGTGGCCGACAAGGTGCGGCCCAGTGTGGTCTATATCCGTTCGCAGCGAACGGAGCGCACCACCCAGCGGCGCCTCCCCCCCGGCATGGAGCGCTTCTTTCCGCGGTTCGGGCCGAACCGGCCGGATTTCGAGCAAGGCAGCGGATCTGGATTCATTGTCTCGGCCGACGGGTACATCCTCACCAACAACCACGTGGTCGAAGGCGCGGAGACCGTGATCGTCCGGTTGCTGGACCGCCGGGAGTTCAAGGCCAAGGTCATAGGAACCGACGGCAACACCGACGTAGCCGTGTTGAAGATCGATGCCAAGAGCCTGCCCCCCGTGGCGCTCGGCAACAGCGACCAGGCCCGAGTGGGAAGCTGGGTGCTCGCCATCGGCAATCCGCTGGGCGAAGGGCTGACCTTCACGGTCACCTCCGGCATCGTGAGCGCCAAGGGGCGGGCGCTCACCGGGTTGCCCGGCCGCGGGGTGGGAAGCATCCAGGACTTCATCCAGACCGACGCTGCCATCAATCCCGGCAATTCGGGCGGCCCCCTGGTGAACGTCCGTGGCGAAGTCGTCGGCGTGAATTCGGCCATCGCGAGCGAGACCGGCTTCTACTCCGGCTACGGGTTCGCCATCCCGATCAACCTGGCTCGGACGGTGATGAACCAGCTGATCACGGAAGGTCGGGTTCACCGGGCGGCTCTGGGCGTGTCGATCCAGGATGTGTCCATCAACGATGCCCAGTACGTCGGTCTGCCCGAGATCCGGGGCGTCGTCGTGAAGGACATCCCCAACGAGGATTCACCGGCGCGGAAGGCGGGTATGGAGCCCGGCGACATCATCGTCGCCATCGATGGCAAGCCGGTGGAGTATGTCGGGCAGCTCCAGCAGGAGGTTGGATTCCGGAAGCCCGGTGAATCGGTGAAGGTGGAAGTCGCCCGCAAGGGCGGCATCCGGAAGACGCTCAACGTCAAGCTGCAGCCGCTCCAGGACGCCGCTCAGCTCGCCGGCGGCAATGCGCCGGACTCCGCGGGTGACGCCACGACGGCAGGAGGGATCGTGCGGCAGCGGCTCGGAGTGATCGTCCAGCCGGTCACGGGAGCCATCGCGCAGGAGCTTCAGCTTCCGTCGGATGCCCGTGGCTTGCTGGTGACCGACGTGACGCCGGGCGGGCCCGCCTGGAACCTGTTGTTCGACGAGGAGGCCGGTGG
>DASSUE010000236.1:0-4167 GCA_035707305.1 Gemmatimonadales bacterium | reverse complement strand
CCGGGTGCATCTTGATCACGTCGAACTCGGCGTCGGTGAGCTTCCCGGGCTTGTTGAGGATCTCGTGCGGTACCCGCACCTTGCCCAGGTCGTGGAGATACGCGCCCAGCCGAATCGTCGTCAGCTGCTGATCGTCCAGCCGCAGCGCCTGCGCGACTGCCGCGGCATAGGTGGCCACCCGCTCGCAGTGGCCGTACGTGTAGCCGTCCGCCGACTCGATGGACTGCCCCCAGTCACGGACCACGGCGAAATACGTTTCCTCAAGCCGGTGGACCTTCCCCGCGACGTCGACGAGATCGACGCGGGCGTCGAGCCGGGTGAAGAGGCGGTGGGCAGCGTTGAGCAACCCCAGTGCGTCCTGGTTCCGCCCATCGCCTGATACAGCAGTGCGAGCTCGCGCGACGCCTCGGCTTCGCTCAGCACCGATCCAGTGCCGACCGCGAGCTCGAAGGCACCCTTGACCCGTGATTCGGCGAGAGCCCACCGGCCGGTCTCGCGGTAGACCCGGCCGATCAGCTTGTACGCATCGGCCTTGTCGAGCCGCGCGCCGAGCTGGTTGAAGATCTCGAGCGCCGTCTCGGCGCCGCTTCGCGCGTCATCGTAGCACCGGCGCGCGAGGTGGACCTCCGACTGATTCAGCCGAGCGAGCCCCTCGAGGTGTCGGTCGCCGATGCGCTGCGCCACTTCGAGGGTGCGGCCGTAGAAATCGTCCGCCTGATCCCACCGGCCGCGGTCCGCGCTCACCATGCCGAGGTTGTGGTAGGCGATGGCGCAGCCCCGCTCGTCGCCGCTGGCGCGGAAGGCGTCCAGCGAGCGCTGGTAGTGCGCCAGGGCGTCGGTCAGGGCACCCTGGATGTTGACGAGGATTCCGAGGTTCTGCTCGATCCGGCCGCGCAAGCCCGGGCTGCTCCCGGCCAGTGCCAGCGCATCGTAAAACCGCTCCCTCGCCCCTTCGATGTTGCCGGCTTCGAATTCGAAGCCCGCGAGCGCGTTCTGAGCTTCGCCCGCGAGCACCGAGTCGCCGATCTCGCTGGCGACTCGCCGGCTGCGCTCGCAGAGCTCCCGGGCGAGCATCCGTTCGCCCCGATGATGTTGCGCCACGCCGAGGCGGCGCAGCGACTCGGCGACGATCGTTCGTTCCCCGGTTCGCTCGGCGGCCGCGATCGCCGCTCGGTACGCGACGAGGGCTTCCGGCACCTCCCCCGCGCGTTCCCGCTCTCGACCCTCCCGCAGACAGTCAGCCGCGCGCTGCAACCCGGGGCCGGTCGCTCAACCCATCAGTACGCCACGGCGTACCGCGAGAAGTGGTCGATCTGGCCGGTGACGGCCCGGGAACGACTCTCGTCCTTCGACGGCAGCTCGTCGGTATACACCACGCGCTTCTTGAGGGGCAGCTGCGCGCAGTTGGCGTAGCTCAGCTTCACTTCGGCGGGGCGGGCGAACCGGAGCCCTTCCGGCGCGAATCGAACCGAGTTGGTGGAGCCGCGGACCTGCTCGGCCGTGATCTGCACCTTGCGATTCAGCGCGCCCTTGGGAACGAATAGCGAGTGATTGCCCACCACGATCGTGCCGCCTTCCGGGCCGATGACCTTGGTGGACTTGGCGTACGGCTGCTGGGTGCAGGTGAGCAGATCGACCGCCGACAACACGAGCGACGAGGCAGCGTTCGTCACGCCGCCCAACAGCTGGGCCGGCTGCTCGGTCGCCGACGATGGTGACAACGGTCCGAACGCGCCCTCGTCGGTAGCACAGCCACCGTCACCAGGAGCACAGGCACCAGCAACAGTGAGACGACATTCCGTGACAGCCTCGGCATGGCATGCACTCCGTTTGGGGTGAGCGTCGTGCGACGATACCGCGGCCCGGACCTCCGGGGCCGCCGGGTGGCTTCCTGCCAGAGGTATGCGGAACGGCGGACCGAAGCGCAAGGCATGTGCCTACAGCGAGTTAGCGTATGGAATCGATGCAACGCCGCCACACTCCGGCGGCTCATGTGGTGGGAAGCCCGTCGGTACGTAGTTGGCACGAGATTGCAGGAATGATCCGGCCGGGGCGGTTCGGGGCCCGTGCCCCGCTTCAGTCTGCGGTTTGCACAGCGAGGACTTGCACCCCGGGAGCGTGCGGAGCCGAGGTCAGCCCGACCGTCGGCGGCGGCGGAGAGCGGCTCCGTAGATGAACAGGTTCACCCCCACCACCAGGGCACCAAGGACCAGTTGGGCGCGACGGTCGAGCCCCGCAGGATAGAGGATTGGGAGGATGTAGTGCGAGATGAAATCCCCGGCGTATCCCGTTTCGCCGGCGCGGCCCCGGAGCGACTTCTCCAGTGGGGTGAGCGGACAAATCCCGCCGCTCAACTCGATCCAGACGCCCCAGATTGCGGCGGGTATGTGGAGCCAGGCCACCCGGGGCCAACGGAGCACGAGCAAGCCGCCGGCGGCAACGAACAGCACGAAGGCGAAGTGGATAACAACGAGAAGATCGGCGAGCGTATCGCTGTCCATCTGTGCCTCGCAACAGCCCGGGGCCCGCGGGCGACGGGGTCACCCGCGGTCCGGACGGCAAGCGTTACGATGCCGCGGCCTGTTCCTTCTCGCTCTCCGCCGCGACTTTCGCCGCGACCTCCGGAGGCGCCTCTGAGTAGCCGTGGAACTTCTGTCTATGAGTCCCGCGACCATGGGTGATTGAATGGAGCGTGGTCGAATAGCGATACAGTTCCGCCTCCGGCAGGATCGCCCTGACCTTGGTGAGCCGGCCATCCTGTTCGGTGCCCAGTATCTGTCCGCGGCGAGAACTGAGATCACCCATCACATCGCCCAATACTTCTTCCGGAGTCCAGACCTCCACGTCGCAGAGCGGCTCCAGCAGGATCGGACGGCACTTGGGTGCCACGTTCCGGAACGCGAGGATGCCGGCCATCTTGAACGACATCTCGTTGGAATCGACATCGTGGTACGAGCCGTCGTAGCACTCGGCGCGGAAATCCACCATCGGATAGCCCGCGACCACGCCGCGCTCAGCCGACTCCTGGATGCCACGATTGACCGCGGGGATGTACTTCCCGGGAATCACGCCGCCGACGATGCTGTCGACGAAGTCGTAGCCGGCACCGCGAGGAAGCGGCGAGAGCCGGACCCAGCAGTCGCCGAACTGGCCGCGGCCGCCGGTCTGCTTCTTGTGCTTGCCCTGCCCCTCCCCCCGTCCCTTGATGGTCTCGCGGTAGGCCACCCGGGGGCGGACCAGCTCGGCATGGACACCGAACTTGCGCGCCAGCCGGCCCAGCAGGGTCTCGAAGTGCCGCTCGCCCATGCCGTGGATGAGAGTCTGTCCCAGCTCCGAGCTGTACTCGAAATGGAAGGTGGGATCTTCCTCATGGAGCTTGTGGAGCCCGGCTGCGAGCTTGTCCTCCTCACCGCGCTGCTTCACGATCACGGCCGACGTGGCGACGGCGTCGGGGAACGGGATTGGGGCCAGCCGAACCGGCTGATCGCGTCGGCAGAACGTGTCGCCGGTATGGGTGTCCTTGAGCTTGGCCACGGAGCCGATGTCACCGGCGTGCAACCGTTCCACCTCGACCCGCTCCTTGCCCTGCTGGATGGACAGATGGTTCAGCTTCTCGTCGACGTCATGCTCGGCGTTGTGGACGTCGGCACCGTTCGCGAGCTCGCCGGTGTACAGCCGGAAGAACGTGACATCCCCGACGTGCGGCTCCGACACGGTCTTGAACACCCGTCCGAGGATGGGCGGCCGGGCGCCGCCATCGACCGCCGGCGGCGAGACCTCCGCCGGCGACGGGAACAGTTCCACCATCTTCTTAAGCAAGGTCCGCATCCCATAGGTGAGCTCGGCGCTGCCGCAGAACAGCGGCACCACCTCACCGCGGAGCATGCCTTTCTTCACGGCCTGGACGAATTCCTCCCGCGGAATCGCTTCGCCTCCCAGGTACCGCTCGATCAGGGCATCGTCGGTGGCGGCCACCGCTTCGGTGAACTGGTCGGTGTACTGTTGGAAGCGACGCTCGTACTCGGGGGGAATCGGCACCACGTCGTACTCGCCGGTCTTCGTACCTTTCTTGTAGAAATGGCAGTGGCCCGAGAACAGATTGACGATCCCGTGGAAATTGTGTCCGTCGCCGATCGGGATCTCGACCGGAACGACCTTCGGCGTGAG
>DASSUE010000235.1:0-2422 GCA_035707305.1 Gemmatimonadales bacterium | reverse complement strand
GCGAACGTGGCCGGCAACGAGGGGACGGTCGCCGAGCTCCGGGAAATCGTCGAGTTCCTGAAGTCGCCCGGGAAGTTCGACAAGGTTGGCGCGCGGGTCCCCAAGGGCGTCCTCATGTACGGTCCTCCCGGCACCGGCAAGACGCTCATGGCACGCGCGGTAGCTGGCGAGGGCGGGGTACCCTTCTTCGCCATCTCGGGCTCCGAGGTTACGGGGTTCCTGATCGGGCTCGGCGCCGCCCGGCTCAAGGGGTTGTTCCGGAAGGCCCGCAAGCGCGGCGGCGTCATCTTCATCGACGAGATCGATGCGCTCGGATCCCGGCGCGGAAACAACCGAAGCCACAACGAGGACGACCGGACGCTCAACCAGCTCCTGGTGGAGATGGACGGATTCTCCCAGAGCGAAGGAGTGCTGGTCATCGGCGCCACCAACCGGCCCGAGGATCTCGATCCCGCGCTGCTGCGTCCAGGAAGGTTCGACCGTTCGGTGGCGGTGGGATTGCCGAGTGTGGACGAGCGCGAGGCGATCCTGCGCCTGCACGTCAGCGAGCGCTCGGTTCCGGTGGCCCACGACGTAGACCTCGGCCGTCTCGCGCGGCTCATGCCGCAGAGCAGCGGGGCGGACCTGGCCAACCTGGTCAACGAAGCCGCCATCGTCGCCGCCCGGCAGGGAGCCGACGTGGTGGCCTGGGGTCATATCGAATCGGCTCGCGACCGGCTGCTCCTCGGCAAGGAGCGCACGGGGTTCCGCGCCAGCGACGGCGAGTGGCAGATCGTCGCGGTTCACGAAGCCGGACACGCGTTGGCGGGCGTGCTCTGCTGCCCCGAAGACGGCCTGCACAAAGTGACCATTCAGCCTCGCGGACAGGCAATGGGGGTCGCCTTCTTCTCGCCCGCCGCCGACCAGCATCTCCACTCCCGGCGTTATCTCGAGAGCCAGATCCTCAAAGGTCTCGCCGGCCGCGCTGCCGAGGAGCTCGTCTTCGGCCCCGAGTTGGTGACCAGCGGCGCCAAGAGCGACCTCCAGCACACCACGCGGATTGCCCGCGAGATGGTCTATCACCTCGGCATGGGACGCGCGACCGGTCTCGTCGCGCACGACGGGCACGGCGCCCCGTTGAGCGGCGAGAGCCACGCCGGCATGGACCGCGATGTGAAGGAGATTGTCGAGGCGCTGTATGTGCGGGTGAAGAGCGTGCTGCAGGACCATCGCGAGGCACTCGAGGCGCTCGCGCGGGCGCTGCTCGAACGCGAAACGCTGACCGGCGACGAAGCGATCGCGGTGTTCGAGGCGAACGGGGTCAGCGTAGCGAGAACCTCACAGGTTCGCCTGGCCGCCGCTGAGCGAGTCGGCTCAACTCCCCACTGACGACCACGGCAATCCTGGGGTAACCGCCCACGGTCGGCCCATCGGGCATCAGCACGATAGGCCGGCCACCGGGGGGGACCTGCACGGCGCCGGGGCAGACGGGGGCGGATGGGAGATCGGCGGACGCCTCGAACGCGAGCACCGGACCATCCAGGCAGTAGCCGGCGCGGCTCACGGCCCGAGAGACAGTCCACTCCGTTTCAAGAAACTCCTTCCATACCCGGTCGTGGAGCAGGTGGCGATCGGGTCCCGGTACGATCTCGAACGCCGAAGCGCCGAATGTTGGAGCCTGAGTGACCGTGTCCCGGTCCGCTCGCCCGACGTTTGCCCGGCCGGTCGGCAACCGATCGCCGGCTCGAAGCAGGCGCCCCTCGAGGCCACCGAAAGAGCCGGGCAGATAGGTCGATCGGCTTCCCAGCACCACTGGCACGTCGATGCCACCCTGGGCCGCGATGTAGAGCCAGGCACCGGAGCGGAATGCCGTCACGGTGAGCATGTCGCCCTCCCGTCGAATGGAAACATCCGCACCGGCCCATCCCACGACCGTGTTCGGAGCAAGCCGCAGGCTGCCGGCCCCGATGCCCCATTCTACGGCCGCGAGACCCGGCTCGTTGCCGACCAGGCCATTCGCTCGCGCCAGCGATACGGGATCCATCGCGCCGGAGACCGGCACGGCTGCTGCGCGGTGGCCGTACCGGCCAAGATCCTGGACAGTGGCGAACGGTGGGGCCCGGACCACCGTGATCACGATACCACCGGCTCGAAGCGCACCCGGTCCCCGGTCGCGAAGCGGATCGGTTCAGCCTGCGACAGATCGAATGGTCGAAGATCGGTGTGTCCGATCAGATGCCAGCCGCCCGGGGTGTCGAGCGGATAGATCGCGGTTTGGTCTCCCGCAATGGCCACGCTTCCTGCCGGGATCCGCCGCCGGGGCTCGGAGCGACGCGGAACCACGAGCGCCGGATCAAGCGGGCCGAGATAGGCGAAACCCGGCGCGAATCCGAGGAACCGAACCCGGTATTCCCGGGCTGCGTGGCGGCGAGCGACATCGCCC